>DAOTYY010000091.1:0-12628 GCA_034434695.1 Anaerolineaceae bacterium | reverse complement strand
CAGGGCGCGCGCCTTGTTAAGCGTTTCCTCGTACTCCCGTTCGGGTTGAGAATCGGCAACGATCCCTGCACCGGCTTGCAGGGCAATCTGATCGTCCTGCATGACCAGCGTGCGGATGGCAATGCAGGTATCCATGCTGCCGTCATAGGCAAAGTAACCCACTGCCCCGGCATAAACGCCGCGCGGCTGAACTTCCAGTTCTGCAATGATTTGCATGGCGCGCACTTTGGGAGCCCCGCTGACCGTACCGGCCGGAAAAGTGGCGCGCATGAGTTCAAAGGCATTCGCCGCCGGGCGCAGGCGGCCTTCCACCTGCGAGACAATGTGCATCACATGCGAGTAGCGTTCAATGGTCATCTGCTCGCGCACCCGCACACTGCCGAACTCGCACACCCGTCCCAGATCGTTGCGCGCCAGATCAACCAGCATGATGTGTTCGGCGCGTTCTTTTTCGTCAGCCAGCAAATCCTGTTCCAGTTCCATATCCTGCTGCGGGGTGGCTCCGCGCGGGCGCGTACCGGCAATGGGACGCAGCGTGGCGGTAGCACCGCTCAGGCGCACATGCATTTCTGGCGAAGCGCCGATCAGCCGTAGCGGCTGCCCACCCGCCGCATCGCCGAAGTCGAAGTAAAACATATACGGCGAGGGGTTGAGACGGCGTAAAGCGCGGTAAATTTCAAACGGCTGTGCCAGTGTGGAACGGGTAAAGCGCTGCGAAAGTACCACCTGAAAAATCTCACCGGCGCGGATGGCTTCCTTTGCTTGTTCCACTGCACTTAAGAAGATGTCCCGCGGCATGGAAAGCCAGTCGGAAGGGAGAATGCCGGCAGCCGAAGCAGGCGGCGGGGCGGGCAGGGGCTGGTTGATCCGACTGTGGAGTTCATTCAGGCGGCGCAGGGCCTCGCTCTGGCGATTCGGTTCGGGCAGTGAAAGGTCGGGGTGGACGATGAGCATCACCTTGCCGAAGGCATGGTCAAATGCAACCAGGCTGTCAGCCTCCAAAAACACGCCGTCGGGCATCTGGTTTTGAATCGGGATGCGGCTGACCCCCGGTTCGAACCAGCGCACCATCTCGTAACCCAAATAACCGACCAGACCGCCGCTGAAGCGCGGCAATCCCGGCGTTGCCGGACGCTGAAAGGCGCGAAATTCCTCCTCCAGACATTGAAAAGGATTGCCGGCGCGGCTGCGCTGACGGCCGTCCGTCTCACGGACGATCAGCCGATCCCCCTGCAAAAGATAGACACGGCGGGGGCGCACCCCAATGAACGAATAACGGGCAACCTGCTCGCCGCCGGTAACCGATTCGAGCAGGAAGGAAGGGCTGCCATCCGCCAGTTTAAGATAGATGGAAACCGGCGTTTCCAGGTCAGCCGGAAGGGTGCGCACCAGCGGCGCAGAAGGATGCTGGTCCACCTGGGGGGCCGGGTTGAGCGGGCGGTTGTTCAGCATGCGATCATCACCTCCAATTCACATTAATCCAAAAAAACCTCTCCGTCCATTGGGACGAGAGAGGTTTCTCGCGGTGCCACCCAATTTAGGCTGGTGATGGGATTTTAAGGAAAAACCCCGTAGTGAACACGACGGGGAAAAAAGCCAGCCTCACTCGTGGGGTACGACGGTTGCATGAACCGGTGATACCCTTTGCCCTGATAACGGTGGCAGCTCCGGCGCGGGATACTCGGCATAAACGCCTTTGACCCTGCAGCTCCGGGAACCATTCCGCCTTACGGGACGGGCAGGGCTTTCACCTGACCCCTGCTCTCTGTGCCGCCGCGGCTAAAGCGTACTATTTCCCATCACAGCCATTCTGGTATGAATGATTGGACATTTTATATCAAAATTGAAAGCAAAAGTCAAGAGGGATTTTTTGAGCGTGTTGAAAAACAAAACACACTCCCTATATATGGCGGTAAAACAGCCTGTTTTTCGTATAGATATGCGCCATATATGGCTTTTTCAACATTCTCGCAGAGGATTGGATTGACTTCGCCGTATCCGGCGGGTATAATAACTATTAACAACGGGGAGCCCGGTGCAGCCGGGCTGAGAGGAGGACCGTCTAGTCCTCGACCCGCAGAACCTGATCCGGGTAATGCCGGCGGAGGGAAGAATATACTGACACGATTTTGCTTGCTGTCAACCCTCTCCGGCGAGAGGGTTTTTTGATGTACCTCCTCTCCCATGCATGATCCGGTTTTTATTTGTGAAAGGAGAAAGGAAAAATGAATACACTGCCTTCAACTCATTCCTCAGCCGCGCAGTTGATTGCCAGCCTGCGCAGCGAACTGCAGCCCATCATGGACAGCATCCGCAATCACCCCTATCTCGACGCTCTGGAAGCCGGCCGCGTTCCACGCGACTCCCTGCGCATTTTTGCCGCCCAACAGTACCACATTGTCACCAACGGCATCATGAACATCGCCCTGATCACCGCCCGTTTTGGCAACCTGCCCAGCCGCGAAATGCTGAACTTCTTTCTGCAGGCTGAATTTGAAGTCAACCGCGCCGTGCTGGAATTTGCCGCCGCCTTACCGATGAGCGAGGCGGAATTAAAAGCCGCGCCTCTGCTGGCGGGTGCTTTGCCTTTCAGCTACTTTGAAACCTACCTGTGCTTTTACCGTTCGGACGCTGAACTGATCACCGCCTTTTTGTTCGATGCCGAGGTGTGGATAGCAAACGCGCGGCGGGTGAGCCGCGCTCTGCAGGAACATTACGGCTTTGACCATCAGGCGGTGCGCTTCTTTGAAATGTACGCTAACTATCAGGCCGCCGAAGAGCAGGTTTATCCGCCGGTGCAGGCAGCATTGGAGCGCGGTGTAGCCGAAGCGGATATTCGCCAATCCGCCCGCCTGCTGCTGGAATATGAAAAAATGTTTTGGGATGCGATGGCTGCCGTTGCGGGTGTGTGAAGAACGGTATTGGCTTGACGGCAAACCCAGCCATCTTAACAATGGTCGAAAACCAGAGCCTTCCCCAAAAACAATTCAACGTTTTTGGGGAAGGCAGCGGCAATAAAGAGCAATCTTTCAAAGCAAGACTCAGGCCTTCATCACACTGGCGAACCATCCTCCCTGGCAAGTTGCTTGCGGATAATCAAGGGAAGCAACAACGTGATCAAGGAGAAGACGATCAAGAAAACAAACCAGCGCGTCAACTACTGTCGGCTAAAGCCGACAGTCTCATACGCAAACCCTGAACGGTTGCGATCAGTGGTTCAGCGCACAGATTGCGCACCGCCAGCTCGAAAGCCAGAATCTCCCGTGCCGGCTTGTTGTCCGCCATATGTTTTGTGCGTCAAACTTCAAAATATCCATTCTCCAAAAAACCGCCGGGAAACCAGCGAGGAACAAGAAAGTTCAAACAAAAACGGTTCGCAAGACTTCGTACAAAGCAAACGGACGCAGGGAAACGTGAGATCGGGACGCAAGCCAAAGTGAACGGGCACGTAAAAGCGGGGACGCAAGGCTGCGGAAAAATCGAACGGGCGAAAGAGCGCAGGCGAATGCGGAGAGAGTTCGCACAATAGAAGGGGTGGCGTACTGGTCATTTTTTTATACATTGTGCGACATGGACGCTGAAAAAGGGGTAATTTTCCCGAAAAGGCGAAAAATCAGCAAAAAGGGGACTTGACAGGCTCAAAAAAGCTCTCTATAGTCAACTACTGTCGGCTTTAGCCGTCACTCGTTGACTACTCCCCACCCAAATACATCGGGAGATTCGCGAATTTGTTCGAGAAGGTCACGATCATAGCGAATAACCAGGACGCGGTACCCTTTTTCGATCAGCTCGCGCCGCAATGCCTCATCTTTGCGCCGCTGTTCAGGCGTGTCGTGTACTGCACCATCACAAAAGACACAGATATTTGGAGCGTAGAAAAAGTCGGCTGCACAACGCGGCTCAGAAATTTCATACTGGGCGTTGTCCGGCAAACGATAACCGCCTTTGGCAAGCTTGTCTAGAAGATGGCGCTCCAGCTCAGAACGAGAATCTGTCAATGAATGCAGCCAGTCAAGCTGTTCGGTGTAGGAACGACCCCCCACACGCGGCAGGGTGCGGGCAGTAACAAGCCCCAGCAGGGCATCCCGCACGCGATGACGATTGAGATGGAGTGCTTCCATCTGATTGTTATAACTCATCAGACATTCATAACAGGCGGCAATGCACTCTGTTCGAGTATCATTACCACTTTCGTCGAAATGACAGCACGCCAAAGCTGCGCGAGCAATGCGTGCCATGGCATCGGTTTCTTCAATCAGCCGCCGCAGCACGCCGCTGCCGCCCTCCGAGGTTTCGTAGAGCAGAATAGCGCTGTATTCGTTCTTTCCAATGCGTTCGGCATTCAGTTCGGTTTCCTCCAACTGGAAAACCTGCTCAATACCGCGCTAGAGCGCATAGCGAAAGGTTGTTTCAAAATCACAGTCGTTGAACAGTTCAGGGTGTACAGGGCGAATCAACAGCAGATTTTGTGTATCTTGTACTGCCAGCCTGACAGTTTCCAACCGCTGATCCCGGCGGGGAGCGCGGGCTGGCTCGCGGTCCTGCGGTCCAACAATCTCACCGCTCTCAAAATCCACTACAAAGCCCGGTGTGCGCACCGAACGCCAGCCGTGATTGATGCGCATCAGCGTTGCTGCGGGCGCATAGATCAGACGCAGAAACGGATCGCCGTTAAGCATGACGTCTGCCTGCTGGAGACGATACCCCTTCTCTTGGGGTGCAAACTGATAAAAGGTCTCAATCAGGTAGCCGCGGCGGATGCGCTCTTCTTCATCTGACGTAATCCGCTCTCGGCGGCGGGCTTTGACATTGGGCATATCAAGCAGGGTCGCCAGCAGGCTGTTTTCACCGTTGAAGCGGGTATGACAAGAGGGACAAAGGTCAAAAGAAGGATCGCAAAAGGCGCCGCAGATGCTGCAGAGACGTTTTTGATGACGCCGCTCATCCAATCCGCCGGGGGGCGATTGAAAAGCCGCCACTTTCCATTTAGCGCCTTCGTGATACAAGATGTTTTTCGGGGCAAATTCGCGCAGCGCCAGAAAGCGCGCCCGAGCGATAAATTCCCCTTCACTGCCCCGCATCACCCAGGCGCGCACCGGCAGTGCCGGGAAATTGTAACCGGGCAGGAAACCTTCGCTTGCCAGATAGCGGTAGGGATAAAAGTCGCTTTCCTCACGCGCTGTAGCTACTTGCAGCAATTGGTTCAACTGCCGGCGGGCTTCCTCTTGCCTGGCTCGGGCGCGCTCCTGATCTTCGCGGCGGCGCGCTCGATCTTCCTCTGCTCGGGCGTCATCGCGCTGACGAATTGCCGCACGGTAAAGTTCGCGCCAGCGGTCAAAGGCGCGGTCAAATTCTTGAGGTGCATCCGCCAGCACCCGCTCCAGCCAGGCATCGGTCAACCAGGGCGCAAAACGCTTGATCTCCCCAAGATTCAGCGCAGACTCGGCCCGATTGTACACTGCCTGCAGCCGGTCTGCACTCAATCGAATCTGCGCCTCTACGTGGGGGAACAAAGGAAAGCTCTCTTTGTTAATGTCAATCACCTGCTCGATGGATTGACCAAGCGGCAAAGACACCTCTGCCAGCCAGATGGCGTGAACATGAGCGCGCAGCAGACTTTCATTGGCTAAATCCAGCCGGGGCGGGTGCACGCTCCCTGTCACCATTTCCTCTCGATGGCGGAAGAAGTACTGATCATGACTGTTAAACGCGCCGCAGTAGGTAAAAACCAGTCCTGCCTGCCCTTGACGACCGGCGCGCCCGCTGCGCTGGGCATAATTGGCAGGCGTAGGCGGGACATTCCGCAAGTGCACCATGTCGAGATCGGCAATGTCGATTCCCAGCTCCATCGTCGGCGAGCAGACCAGATACGGCAAACGCCGCCCGAGTTCAATCTCCTTATTCGGGTCGTGCACATCCCAGCGAAAGCGGCGTTCGCGGCGTTCGCGCTCGCCCGGAGCAACCACCTGGGCGGTGTGCTCACGTGCTTCCAATTGCGCCAGTTCTGCCGCTGTTTCCCGGTAGAAGCGCTGGAAATACTGGTTGACCGGGCGGATCAGAGCGGTTTCGTTGTTAGAGACCCGGCGGCTGTACAGCGGATCTGGCGGCGGCGCTGTTCCACTGCCGGACTGCCAGAGCAGACGAGCAACGTCCAGCTGAAAACGCTGGTGATTGTCCACTGCAGGCAAGCGCTCCAGAAAACCCTGTTTCACCAGCAGGTCCAGAAGCTGACCGATGACAGCGGCATATTGATCGCGCCTCAGCGCAAATTGTCTGCTCAAAAAGCGCCCGATCAAGCTGCGTTCCCCCAGACTGAACCCTTCCACCGGGCGGGGTGAAGTCCCCGGCAGGTAAAAACAAGCTGCCGGACGCAGTTCATACCCTTCCGCATCCAACCCCCAGTATTCGTTCAGATGCTGTTCGCACCGCTTACGCAGTTGACTCTGAAACTGTTCCTGAAAACATTTCGCGTTGAGCGCCAGTTTGCGGCGAAAGTGATCCAGCAGCACCTGCAGGCTGTGCTGGCGTTCCACAGGACTTTTGAGTGCCAGCGCAGGGTGAAACTGCCATACCTCTTCATTCTGACAAAGCGCTTCTAACCCTTCGTATGCGATGCGCAACAGCCCCAGTTCTTCCAGGTTGGGTTGGACGATGCGCCAGCCGCGCCGCAGATCCTCATACAGCCGGTATTCGGTTAACTCGGTAAAAACCTCCCAGACAGTTTTTGCAGCCTGAGAAGTTGGCTCCAGTTCGGGATTGCGGGCAATATCGCGAATCTGCAAGCCGCGCTGCATGGCGGCAACTGTTTGCTCGGCCACGTTATCAAAAGTCAGCGTTCTGTGCTCTTCGAGTGCAGTGACCAGCGCGGAGCGCAAAACTGCCAGATGGATAAAATCGTTGAAATGACCGGCTTGCAGGGAAGCATCCTGACGATTATCGGTAAAGGTGAGCAGTTTATCGCGCGCCGAACCGAGCAAAGCGGCGTGGCGCAAAAGCGAGGTCGCCAGCACGGTGGTAGCACTGGTGCGCGCTTCGCTGGAGAGGCTTGCCAGTTTGCGGAATTCGTCTTCGCGCCGGGTGTAAAACTCGCCGCAATTTAAGCAGAGTGAAAACGGCGCCGGTTGATACCACATTTTGACTGCATTCGGATTCGGCAGCGAAGAATAACTGCCATCCAGGACGATCCAGACTGGGCGCGGCAGGCGTTCCCGATACTCCCTTTTCACCCCGCCGCGGGCGTCCCGCCACTCTTCGGGAATCAGCTCTTCGTTCCAATCGTTTTCTGTGCCGGCGAGGAACAGGTATCCCTCTTCTCCGTCGTCTCCAATCTCTTCCATAATGCTGCCTGAGGGATAGGGCAGGAATTTCCCCTCGCGGCGCAGAACATGATAATAATCCTGTCCGCACTGACGGCAGAACTTAAGCGGCGCCAGCAAGCGCCCTTCACTGCCCTGAAGCTGTCCCTCCAGCGAAAACAAACGCCGCCCACGCTCTTCAAAAGAGGCAAAGAGCGATCTGCCTTGACTGATAAACTGATGCAGCTTGAAGGCAAAAGCGCGTCCGCCTTCTTCGCGCTGCAGTTTCCCGCCGAGCGTCAGCCATTCGCGCAAACGCTGTGTACACCGCGCTTTCTCCGCTCCGGTTTCCTTCGCCAGTCTTTCGGCAGCCTCGGGCAGCGATGTGGGAACGCGGCGGCGGAAGCCGCCCTGCGCTTCCGGCTCGATGCCGAAGGTGTGTTCAATCCAGCGCGGGATGGGATGAGCGCGGAACGCCTCCAGCGAAATTTCCAAAGGTGCAGGGTCACGCAGCAACCGGCGCAGTTCTGCCGTCGCCGGGATGCCGCCCTGTGTGAAAGGCTGCAGCGTCTCTTCGATGATGTCCTGTTCCGCAAACGGATGCCCGAACAGGCGCGCGGCAAAATCCGCCACCGCGGCGCGGCGTTCCCGCGCCTCAAGCGTGCGTCCCGTACTCATGGTTGCCGAAGTGCCGATATGGATCAGCTTATCCGAGGCGGCGCGCTCCTTCAGCCGGCGGATGAGCATGGCGACATCTGCCCCTTGCCGGCCGCGGTAGGTGTGCAGTTCGTCAAAGATCAGAAAGCGCAAACCGCCCTGCTGCTGATCCAGAAAGCGCCGATCCTCCGGGCGGACAAGCATCAGCTCCACCATCATGTAGTTGGTAAGCAGGATGTGCGGCGGGTTCTGGCGCAGGCTCTGGCGGGCAGCCTCACCTGTTTCACCCGTGTACTTTGCAAAGGTGACCGGGAATGGCTTGCCGCTGTGCCGTTCGTAAGCCGTCTTGAGCGTCTCCAGCGCCTGAAGCTGTGAGTTGACCAATGCATTCATGGGATAGACGATCAGCGCCACCGTGCGCGGCGTTTGAGGCGGCTGGCGCAGCAGAAAATCCACAATCGGCAGAAAGTAGGTAAGGCTCTTGCCGGAACCCGTGCCGCTGGTGACCACATAGCTCTGGCTGCGGCGGGCTTTCTCCAACGCCTCGCGCTGGTGCCGATAAAGACGGAAAGGCTGGTTATCGGGAGAGCGAAAGACTCGCGCTGTTTCTGCATGAATCAAGCCCTGCTGCGCCAGCTCATCTACCGATTCGGCGTATTCGTAAGACGGGCTGACCTGCAAAAGAAAATCGGGCCAGAGGCAGGCTTCTTCCAGTTTGTCGTTTACGAATTGGCGGATACGTTCATCCGCGATATTCAGAAAGGAACGTACGAAGTCGCGATAATCAGCTAATGTGGCGGCGTGCAGGTCAAAAACGGTCATGGGCAGCTCCTTTGTACGCAGAAAGCTGAGCAGAAGGTGGCTTTTTAAGGTTTCTCCGGGCGTTGTGCGGGCGCGCCCGCCAGATGGGGCGGGGCAGTGCGCGGCGCGGTCAGGTGAATTTCGCCCGGCAGCCGGTCCGTCAGACCATAGAGCAGGGGGGTGCTTTCGTGGGAGAGGACGACCTTTTCCCCCGCCGCCAGCCAGGCAACTATCAGGTCAGCGTGCGGCGTTTCGGGGAACTGCGTCAGGCGAGAGACGCCGCGCCGCACGTGCAGCAGTTTGCCGTTTTTGAGATGCTGGGAGAGCACGGCTTTGGGATCGCCTGCGGCGCGCGCCTGCCGGGCATAAAAATATCCGCCCTGGCTTTCGGTAATCGGGTGAAAGCGCGGCTGGAACATGGTTGTTTTTTATGTGCAAAAGGTCAAATCTTTTTTGACTTTTTGCAAACATTATCGCCTGAAAGAGACAGTCTGTCAATCGCCGCCTATGGTGGAAATACCTTCGACGCGGTCCACAACTAGGATGTCTTGAGGCGAAAACTGGTTGACTAGCGGGACCGATTGTGTCGCCAAGATTACTTGGGTGTGCGCAGCGGCGCTGTACACCATTTCAGCTAGCAGTTTGATGGCGTAGGGATGCAAGCCAAGTTCGGGTTCGTCCAAGACAATGGTGGCAGGCAGGTTCTCCTGCGGTTGAAGGAACAGTGTAGTCAGACAGATGAAGCGAAGTGTGCCATCTGAGAGCGCGTTAGGTCCAAAGACCAGGTCAGAGCCGCGTTCGCGCCATTCCAGGCGGATTTTCTCAGGGTTGAAAGGATTAGGACGCAGCAAAAAGTCGCCAAAGAAGGGCGCTGCCAGACGGATGGTTTCCACAATTGTCTGATAATGCTGGGGGTGTTTCTCATGCAAGAGGTAAAGATAGGCTGCCAGGTTGCCGGCATCTGGCAGCAGGCGCTGGTTCTGGTACATATCGCCCATTTGTTTCATGCGCGCCGTCTCACTCGTATCGTGAAAATGGTAGAGCTGCCATGATTGGAGCGCGTCGTAAACATAGCGGGACACGCCTCCGCCTTTTGCCCATTGGGGCAGCAGGCTTTCTTCATTCACCCCCCAGTGGGTCAAATCCTGGTAGGGTTTCGGATAGCGGGTGCGGTCGTGAAAATAAGTAGCTTCATAAGTCACAACCAAACGGTCTTCGGCGGGCTTGAGGTGACATTCATAGCCGTTGGCAAGCGTGTCATTGCGGAGAAACCCCAGACGCAAAATCAGTTCCTCAGTACCTTTGCGTCCGTAGTGCAGAACCTGGTCAGCGCCGCCGGACTGGGCAATGTGGAGCTGTAATTCGCCGTTCATCATGCGATGGAGCATTTTGAACAGGCTGATGAAGTTCGATTTGCCCGATCCGTTGGCGCCTATCAGCACGTTGACCGGCGCAAGTGGAAGTTCTAACTCGCGAAAGGATTTGTACCCTTTGATAAAAATGTTTTCCAACAGGTAGTTGGACATCTTTGCCTGCCTTTGGAGATTTTTGATATATTGTATCAGACTTACCCAGCCAACCGCTCCCACGCCTCCAGCACCAGCCGGCGGGTGCGGTATTCGCCGTATTGACGCTGTTCCTTCTCTTTCAGCACGCGGAAGGTTTCGCCGGGGAAGGTGCTGGCGGCGACGCGGGCGGCGTAGCCCTGCGGGTCGAGCGGGTCGTCCACTTCTTCCCATGGGTCGAGGATGTCTGCCATTTCGCGTTCGGTCAGGTCGGCGGGGTCGAGGATGTAGCGCAGTTGTTTGCGGGTGAGGCCGTAGAGGCGGGCGTAGTACGCATCCAGTTCGGCGCGGAGCAGGGCGCGGCGCGCTTCTTCATTCCACGTGAATGGCGAGAGCGGGAGAGATGGAGAGCGGGAGAGCGTGAGAGCGGGGGAATTCTCGTGCTCTGCTGCTCCCTTGCTCTCGTGCTCTTGCTGGAGGATGGCGGCGCGCAGGGGGTCATCGGCTTCGTTCCATACGTCCTGGGCGAAGGGCTGCAGGTCCCAGGCGGTGTAGGTCAGTTCCAGCAGGCGCGGGACGATGAAGCGCAAATCTTCGGCGCTGTAGGCATCCGGCGGCAGGACGGGGAATTGCTCGACGTAAAAGAAGTTCATGTTAACGCCTGCCAGTTTTTGACGAACGACCCAGTCGAATGGCACTGTTGAGAAATTCGCAACCAAACCTGCGACGAAAGGTGCAGATATGTTCGATGGAAGCAACACGGGCAGGCTATTACCTACCCCCGCCTTTGGTAGCAATCCAAAGATAGCGGTGCGCTCGTCAGTAGACCTTGCTACGTTGCGGAAGCCGAGCAGCCAGCTGCGCTGCCAGCCCTGCAAGCGGGCTTCCACCTCCTCCGCCGGCACCCAGTACCACGGCTGGACGACGAAGTGCGGGTCGGCGTGCTGGCGCTCATCGGGGGTGGGCAGCTGGGTGCTGGAGCGGTCGCTTACGCCTTCATAGGTGCCGTAGCGGTGGTCGTAGTGCCAGAGCATCTTGGCTTCGTAGAGGGGGAGGTAGCGGCCCTCACCCCCTTTCTCCCCCTCTCCCAAGGCTTTGGGAGAGGGGGATGGGGGGTGAGGGCTATCTCCCCCAAGGCTTTGAGAAAGGGGGGATGGGTGCTCGTAGGAATGGGCAGTGACATAGGCGGCAATCTCTCGGAGGACTTGTTCTGTGTGGTCGAATATCTGCTCATTGGTAAAGCGCAGAACGGCAAAGCCGTGTTCGCGCAGGATTTCCTCCCGCAAACGGTCGCGTTCCTGCTGCGTGGGTTCGCGGTGCACGGCGCCATCTATCTCGATGATCAGACGGGCATCGTCACAGAAAAAGTCGGCGATGAATGGCCCAATGGGGTGTTGACGACGGAATTTCCGACCTAACAGACGACGGTCACGCAAAAATTCCCATAGCAGGCGCTCGGCGGCAGTCGCCTCGCGGCGCAATTGCCGCGCCCTGGCGATCAGTTCCTGGCTGGATGCGGGTAATTCGTACTCCCCTTCTCCTGCAGCGCGGGAGAAGGGGTTGGGGGATGAGGGTTCTCCCCCTCTTCCAAAGCTTTGGGAGAGGGGGCTGGGGGGCGAGGGTACAAACACGTTCCCCGCCAGGCGGCAGCCCTGGGCTTCGAGTTCGGCGCGGGTGCGGAAGAGGTGCGAGTCGTTGGACATATCCAGCATTCGCAGGAAGCGCACGCCCCAGGGGTTTTCACCCGTGCGTTCGTTCACCAGCACCGGCACGCGCTGATAGATGGCGCGGGTCAGGTCGGCATCCTGGCGGGTGCGGAAGACGGGCAGGGTGCGGGTGTTGGGGTTGATGCGGGCGATGTCGGCGGCGGTCAGGCGGAAGACGCGGCGCGGGTCGCGCAGGTGTTCGGGGCGGGTGGCGAAGAAGGAGAAGGTGAGAGGGGAAGAGGGAAGAGGGGAGAGGGAAGACGGGAAAGGGGAGAGGGAAGAGGGGGAGCCACAAAGGGTGAGCAGGCAGAATTTCATGCGGCTGTCCACCGCCGGGAAGAGTTTTTCGCGGTTTTCGAAGTCGAACAGGCTGAGCAGCTGCCCTTTTTCCACCAAATCGGCGAAGAAGAACTGGTTGGTGGCGTCGGTGGCGATGCCGGTAGGAATGATGATGCCGGCCCGTCCGCGGGGGCTGAGCAGGTTACGCACGCGCTCGGCAAAGACCGAGTAGGTGTTGATGTCGCCGCGGCCGGTGAGGGGATATTGACCACTGCCCCGTAAAAAGCGGCTGGTGCTTTCGGCGCCGTGCAGGGCACGCTGGTAGTCCTGCCAGAGGGCGGGGTTGGTCTTGGGTAGGTCGGCGATCAGCCGTTTGCGGGCGGCG
>DAOTYY010000090.1:0-23748 GCA_034434695.1 Anaerolineaceae bacterium | reverse complement strand
TGCTTCCTTTCTTTTGGTTTGAACCCGGTCCAGATCCACATCCGGTTTTTGCCTCCAAGCGCCAGGCGTTGAATCCGATTGCGATTCTATCGTCGCTGTGCTTGGAGGTTACATAAAATCTGTCAGTCAATCAGGTTGATAGCCTTGAATTTCAGTCGAAAACCGAGGCGCTTGATGTTGGGTAGAGAACTAACCAAAAAGCCCTGGAAACTTGTTCTAACCAGTCATCAACCACATCAAGCAGTGGTTGAAAAAGATTATCTATCCTTGCGAAGCTACGAGGCAATAATTTTACAGCAGGATGGATAAAGCCCACAAACAGGCAGGGTTTTGAGGTTACCTTTCTCACCTTACTCGGTTAGTTCTATACTGCCAAGCGGCATGTAGTGGAAAGGCACCCCGATTTCGTTACCAGCCTGTTGCAGTGATTCGACAACATTTTCGAGGAGGGGAACACCTTCTCGAGTGTATCGTTCAGCGGTTTCAAATTCTTTTTCTCCCGCTATGTAAATCCGGTCTTGTCCGATGGCTTTGGGTGAATTTTTTAATTCGCGGATCAGCTCATCCATGTCTCGTTTGAATTCAGCAATGGGACGAAAGCAGTCTATGCGGATGGCGGTAAAGAAATGTCCCACGTTGGCAGGTCCTTGAGTCTCATGAGGGTTGCCGACCCTGGAAGCAAAAGCAGCTCCGGCAAGCACACCGCAGAAAATATCTACCAGCACTGCTAACCCATACCCTTTATAGCCGCGCATTAGATCGCTTCCGCCCAGTGGCATTAAAGCACCCCCCTGTAAAACCGCTGTTGGGTTGGTAGTTATCTGTCCGGTGTGGTCGATTCCCCATCCTCCGGGGATGAGCTTGCCAGCTTTTTCAAAAACAGTAATGCGCCCAATGGGTACAATGCTGGTTGCCATATCCAGGACGAAAGGTCGTTCTTTATCTGCTGGGACTGCTGCAGCGATTGGATTCGTACCCAGTAGGGCGCGGCACCCGTAGGTTGGAGCGACAAGGGGTTGTGAATTCGTATAGCTGATGCCAATCATATCATGAGACAAAGCCATCATGGCGTAGTAGCCTGCGATGCCATAATGGTTACTGTTGCGGACTGTAACCATTGCTACCCCAGCTTGTTTTGCTTTCTCAATACAGCGTCGCATGGCATGATAAGAAACAACCTGCCCAACGCCATTACCACCATCTAATGTCAGAGTAGTGGGTGTTTCATGGATTACCTGTATTGGAGAGCAAGGGTTGATCAACTTCTGGCGCAATCGGCTTCCGTAATAAGTGTTCAAACGAATGATGCCATGTGAGTCAATGCCGCGCAGGTCAGCGGAAAGCAACACATCAGCAGCAATTTCTGCATCTTCTGGCGGCATATCCAGACGTGTGAAGAATCGCATCATAAAATCCTTCAGATCTTCGGCGCGAAAAAGTAGCTTCTTCATTAGTTATTTACCCCTTTCAGCTAGTCCTGTCAGCTTTCCAGACAAAATGAATGGCAGCTTATCAACAAGCTTTCTTACGAAGGTGGGAACGTCATTAAGTTTGGTGCAATTGCCAAGGTCACGTACAACATAACCATCGCAATCGTGTTATTAACTGCGTGGATAATAATGGGAAGCCAGAGCGATTGACTTTTTTCGTAGGCAATTGCATTGACGATACCAATAACGGTACTGGCAGCAACCACAGCTACTGAGTCAATATGTCCTAATCCGAATAAAAAAGAACTGATAAGTGTGGCTGGAATAAAAGATAGCCGTGTGCGGAGTGCAGTATACCAAAGCCCGCGGAAGTAAACTTCCTCAGCAAATGGGATAAGAATTCCACCCGCAACGACAGCTATCAAAGCATTGAGCCATGAAAAACCGCCTGCCATAATAACCTGGGAACGATATAACAGACTTTCAAAGCCCGAGCCAGTTAATTTAAGCGCCAATACTGCCAAAATTCCTCGCAGTGGTAAAAGCAAAATGAATAATCCGAAGCCGAGAACAAAGTACCATGGTGTGAACACTGGCGGCTGAAAGCCAATCTTCGACCAAGTTACTTTTTTGCGCCTGATACCTAAGAAATAAAAAACTCCACTAAAGACCAAAATATTACTCACATAACGAGCAACAGTATTGGCAGGCGTTCCAATTTGTAAAATCTGGGATAAGCCGAGTCCCGCCAGGGCGAACAGTCCTACACCAGCAACCAGATACAGAACAAAATCCCAAATTGTCGAGGGAACAGGTTCTTCAACACACGTTTCTGAAACATCTGCCATAGTTACTCTTTTGCTAAATATCCAGATTGCGAACATCTCTGGCATGAGTTTGGATAAAGCGGGTGCGAGGTGGCACAGCGCTACCCATTAGCATATCAAAAGTTCGGTCAGCTGCTGCCGCGTCTTCAATGGTTACCAACAGCAAAGTGCGATTTTCCGGGTTCATAGTAGTTTCCCAAAGCTGTTGCGGATTCATTTCCCCTAACCCTTTGTAACGCTGGATAGAAGCCTTATCAGCGCTAGCGCCCATATCTTTTAGGATTTTTTCTTTTTCTGCGTCAGTGTAAGCGTAACGCACCTGATTCTTATAAGCAACTCGGTAAAGTGGAGGCTGTGCAATAAAAAGGTGTCCTTCTTCTATAAGCGAGGGCATATAGCGGAAGAAAAAGGTAAGCAGGAGGGTGCGGATATGGCTTCCATCCACATCGGCGTCCGTCATGATAATAATGCGCCCGTAGCGCAAATTGCTTAAGTCAAAAGTTTCTCCAATGCCAGTGCCAATTGCTGAGATAAGGGCTTTAACCTCGTTGTTGGATAGAATCTTGTCCAGACGGGCACGTTCAGTATTGAGGATTTTGCCGCGCAAAGGCAGAATTGCCTGAAAGTGGCGGTCGCGGCCTTGTTTAGCCGAACCCCCGGCGCTGTCACCCTCAACAATATAGAGTTCGGTTTTGGATGGGTCGCGCTCGGAACAGTCCGCTAATTTACCGGGCAGGGTGAGACTTTCAAGCGCAGATTTACGGATAACCAGATCGCGCGCCTGTCGAGCGGCGACTCTGGCGCGCGCTGATGTCAGACATTTCTGGATGATCGCTTTTGCTGCGGAAGGGTTCTCTTCCAGAAAAGCGCTGAATGCTTCCCCAACTACCTGTTGAACATACGTCTGAACTTCCGGGTTCATCAGTTTGACTTTAGTCTGGGATTCAAACTGTGGGTCGGGATGTTTGACGCTGATGATGGCGGTTAACCCTTCGCGGGTATCATCACCAGTAAAGTTGGGATCAGCATCACGCAGAAAATTGTTACGGCGTGCGTGATCGTTAATGACGCGCGTAATTGCAGCTCGCAAACCGGTCAAATGAGTGCCGCCGTCTATCGTGTTGATCGTATTCGCGAAGGAATAAACCGACTCGGCATACGCATCTGTGTATTGGATGGCAGCTTCAATTCCAATGTTTTCAATTTCTTTTTCGACATAGACAACTGGATGTAACACTTCCCGATTGCGGTTCAGGTAGCGCACAAAGGAGTGTATTCCACCCTCAAAATAGAATGTCATTTCGCGGTTGGAGCGTTCATCAATCAGACAAATCTCCGTCTTTCGGGTTACGAAAGCCATTTCTCGGAAACGCTGTGCCAGTGTTTCAAAACGGTAATCTATGTCGTCTTTGAATATCTCGCGGTCAAAGAGAAAGGTCGTGGTACTGCCTGTCTCGCGCGGGTCACATTTCCCAATTACCTTGACTGGTTCAACGGGGATACCGCGCTCGTATCGCTGGAACCATATTTTTCCCTCGCGTCGAACTCTGACCTCACACCATTCTGATAGGGCGTTGACTGCCGAAACACCAACACCATGCAGCCCGCCCGACACCTTATAACTTCCGCTGCCAAACTTACCTCCCGCGTGTAGTGTGGTCATCACAACTTCCAGGGCAGATTTTTTCTTAACAGGATGAATATCAGTGGGAATGCCGCGTCCGTTATCTTCCACTGTGACGCTGCTGTCTGGGTGAATGGTAACCATGATGCGATCACAAGCCCCGGCGAGAGCTTCATCAATAGAGTTGTCTACCACCTCATAAACCAGATGATGAAGGGCTTTCAGGTCAGTGCCGCCCACATACATTCCAGGGCGGCGGCGAACTGCCTCCAACCCTTCCAGAACCTGGATATCACCGGCTGTATAAGAGCTTGAATTGCCTGCTTGAGGTATCATAAAACACTCCGTATTTGAGACGGTTGCTGAAAACTAGACACGAACGCCCCGCATAGTTAGCTGACTAAGATTTTCATCCAGCCAGCGAAGGCTTTTGTCATAAAGCGTAAAGCTGCTGGCTATTATTCCTGTAGTGATAAACGCGTGACCGGCAATACCGACTAGGGTCATCCAAGAAGTTTCTGGGGGGATAAGCCATAAATAATCGAGTCCTAGCCAGAGCAACAGGCTGATTAGCACAAACAAGTTAATTGCTGGCAGCAGAAAGCGAACCAATCGCACACTTGCCAGCAAGGACGGGATAACGCTGTATTGTCGAATAAAAATACCGTGGGGAGAAAAT
The DNA here is from genome assembly GCA_034434695.1 of Anaerolineaceae bacterium. Classification (GTDB taxonomy): domain Bacteria; phylum Chloroflexota; class Anaerolineae; order Anaerolineales; family Anaerolineaceae; genus DYEC01. The sequence continues at coordinate 19,188 of DAOTYY010000090.1, read as the reverse complement.
GCCAGCGGCATCAGCAACCACAAGAAGACAAAAAGCATTGCAATCATAGCAACTTGCCCAAGGAATGGATTAATCAGGAAAGTGATGCCTGTTAGCAAGCTGGTTGGAATGGAAATCATTATTGCAAAGATTGTCAAAGAAATGGATAAGATGACTGCATGGATGAAATGAGTGCCGATTTGCTTGGTAGAAAACCGGCGCTGGTCGTTACTGCAACGACGTGCTATTTCACTGAAATAGATGCTGCCGATTAGCAGTCCAGCGAGCATCATTCCCAGCCATAAAAATAGAAAACCTGATGGAGTCGTGATGTCATAGATAGGGACTTCTCCAAGCGGAGATTTTACTGGCCGCATTGCTGACATCAGACTGGGTATTCCAATCGGAAACGTACAAATTACACTGGCAAGATTAAAACGCTCAATTAAATATTGCCAGTTTTGGGTAAGTGTATTTACAAATTCGGTGGTAGTTGTTGAAGAATATAAATTAAGCATTTTAGCGAAATCGGTAAAAAATGGTTTTACCAGCTTTGTTAGACGGAAATGGGGACCAAACCATAAGAATAGGTCTAACAATATCGGGAACAACATTAAGTAAGCATTATTTGCGACCGTGTTGAAACCGGTCGCAAAGCAATTAATCAAACGGGGGGGATGATTGCTCACTTTTTCCTGATTCATGTTCATGCAAAAAATTATTTTACCATATCGTGCCCCGACTTGGCAGGCAAGGGTAAGATGAGTACAATCAGATTATGATGTTGCAGGAAGAGCGTCGCTTTTTGCCGGATATGAACCGCTTAAGTATTTTGGTTTCGGTTATTCTTCTGGCTTATGCGGTGATGCCATTTGTGACTCTTACTACCCGCGATATCGTTATTCGGGCTATTGGGGCAGAGTTTGTTTTCAGGCTCAATTTTTCAACGATTATTTCAATCCTGACATCTGCGTTAGCAGCTACCGGAATGAACTGGCTTGTAGGAGACCATCCTCATCTTTCACGACAAAGCGGTTGGCAGCATTGGATTTTGCCTGCGCTGACCGCCTGGGTGATTGGTGTTCCGTTAAGGACGCTTTCTATCGGTTGGCAGTGGTGGGCTGTGTTTGCCTTTGGTGGATTATTGCTAGTACTGGTATTTCTTGCAGAGTATATTGTGGTTGACTTATCAGATGTCAGACACACGATGGCATCCCTTGGACTGATTGCGGTTTCTTTCGCTCTATATCTGGTGATCAGCATTGCAGTGCGGGCAGCAGATTGGCGTGTTTATTTGTTAGCCCCAGTATTGGCAATCCCCATGTTTCTGGTCTGTTTACGAGCTTTGTACTTGCGTCTGGAAGGGCGCTGGTGTGTGGCATGGTCTGCTGGTATAGCATTATTTGTCAGTCAGTTTGGGGTCGCTTTGCATTACTGGCCCATCATGCCCCTGACTTTTGGTCTGTTGGTGCTTGGGCCCGCTTACGCTTTGACTAGTGTAGCCGTAGCTATCGAAGAGGAGCGTTCCTGGCAAACGTTGTGGATTGAGCCTGCCGTTATGCTTTTCCTGATCTGGGGACTAGCAGTGTTTTGGGGTGGATGGTTTCAGGCGCAATGAAACAGCTATTCCTGCCGTTACATCTTCGCGAACAAATGATACAACACATTTTGTCTTGTTTGCCTGAGGAAGGTTGTGGGATAGTCGGAGGGCGGGAAAACCGCGCAGAGATCGTTTTGCCGGTTACTAACCAATTACATAGTACGACGAAATTTTTGATGGACCCACAGGAACAACTGGATGTTCTTTTAAAGCTCGAGGCGCTCAACATGGAATTTTTGGCTTTTTATCACTCTCATCCCAAGGGACCTGGTACGCCATCCCAAAGCGATATTGCTGAGTTTTACTATCCTGGGGTGATTTCAATCGTCTTGTCGCTGGCTGAAACTGGCTGGCAGGTGCGTGGTTTTGAGATTGCTGGTAATGGCTACCAAGAGGTTGAACTGGTGTGGCAGGCTGACCTGTAACTCAGAGAGAAAAATGGTGTTATCAGTTATGCCTATGTCTGGAGGTTTTTGATGTTATTGAGTTCTTTAGCGATCTTATTGTTTGGTTATCTGATCGGTTCGATACCCTTCGGACTGATTGTGGTTAAGATTGCAACTGGGCGAGATGTCCGTCGGATTGAAAGCGGACGAACCGGTGGGACGAATGCTATGCGGGCAGCCGGCTTACTGGCAGGAATTGTCACTGCAGTTTTGGACATTTCAAAAGGGTTGGTGGCTGGATTGATTGCACTTTGGCTGATGCCAGGACATACTTGGCTTCAGGTGTTTGGTGCATTATTAGCTGTGTTGGGACACAATTATTCTATCTTTCTGGCAGAAAGAGATTCACAAACCGGAAAATTGCGTTTGCGTGGTGGCGCAGGCGGAGCGCCGGCTTTTGGGGGAGCACTAGCACTCTGGCCCTCAAGCTGGATGATTATTTTACCGCTAGCGGTAATCGTGTTCCTCTTTGTGGGTTATGCTTCGTTGACCACAATAAGTGTTACCGTGTCAACAACAATGGTTTTTTTATGGCGTGCATGGCTTGGTTTGTCACCATGGAGCTATGTGGTTTATGGGATTCTGGCAACAATGATAGTGGTTTGGGCACTGCGCCCCAATCTTGAGAGGCTAAAACAAGGCACTGAGCGTTTAGTAGGATTGCGAGCATATCTCAAGAAAAAGGCGTCTCATTTGAGTCATTCTGATGCACAACAGCAACAATCGTCGTAGGGCTATTCTGTTTTATTCTCGACTAGGCTTGCTTCTTCCTCAGTTGCAAATTGTCGGTATAGTGCCCGCAAGTTTCGGCGATGCAGGTCTTCTGCCAACCCCGCCAGATAAACCCGACTTTTTCCACAAGATTCCACATCTACCGTGGCTAGTACATCCAAGGGATTTCGGCGTTTTAGCGCATTTCGCACAACTTTGCGAATTGCGGAGAGATAATTGATGTTTTCTTTCACTGCCTCGTCAATCTCACCGCGCAGAATAATGTCGCCATGGCCCTGAATGATGTTCTCCAATCCCATTTTTCCAATACGCTTAATGGTTGCGGTTAGTTCTTCCAGGTCCCCATCTACAATGTAAGGCAGGGGCAGGAAAGCATCCCCGGCAAAGAGGACGCGATCTTCTTCAACGAATACAGATATCCCATCCTGGCTATGTCCAGGTGTTGGGAAGAGAATCAAGTTTTTCTTACCAACGCGAAGGGACATTTCGCCTTTATCAAAGGTGATGTGGGGAAGAACTAGTTTGACTTGTTTAAAGGTGGGATTCTGTCGGCGAGCGGCTTCTAGTGCTGCCTGACCGCGCTCAGCCATCATTTGCCGACACAGAGTATGCCCAATGACGGTGGCACCTGGGAAGAAACAATTTCCCCATGTGTGGTCGGCATGGTAATGGGTATTAATCACATAACGAACAGGAACCAATAGCTCTTCCTCTATGAAGGAGCGTATCGCTAGTGTTTCTTCTGGCAGTGCTAATGTGTCAATTACTACAGCCCATTGGGTGCCAGTAATAACGCCGGCTGTGACCTGTGCGTAGACTTCACTCTGGAACCAGTAAACATTCTCAGAGACACGCTCTCGTTGCATTCACACTTTCTCCATATGTTCAGTGATATATCCACACGCTATGTAGAATAGCATAAAAGGAGCGAAAAGTCAAAAAATTCTATGGGATTGAGAATACAGTATAATAACTGTCAGTCTGTTCCTGGAGTTCCAATGACATTTCAGAAGTTACTCAAAAAACGTACTGAAAGATATGTTTCTCTGATTGTCCTTGTGCTCGCTTCCTCGGTTGCTTACCTTATACAGGCTGGTAGGCTTGGTTACTATCGGGACGACTGGAATTTAATTTACGCCGGGATGACGCAAGGGGCGACAAAATTCATTGATATCTACTCGGTTGATCGTCCTTTTATCGGTTATCTATTTAGCTGGTTTTTTTACCCCTTGTTTGGAGATGCCGCATTACCCTGGGTTATCTCTGCCTATTTAATCCGTCTGGGGGGGGCGCTGGCAGCATACTGGTTATTGACCCTTCTATTTCCAAACCACAGGCTGGCGAGTTTATTGTCAGCATCTCTATTTATTGTATTCCCTGGCTTTTTGCAACAGCCGAATGCAATTCAGTATCAACCACATATTCTCAATTTAACTCTGGCTCTGTTTTCAATTGCACTGAGTGTGTACGCATTAATATCAGACATTCGTTCATTTCATCGTATAGGTTTGATTGCATTAGCTGTTTTGTTAGGGCTAGGTTCTCTGTTTATGATGGAATATTACATTGGACTAGAAGGGGCGCGCCTGATCCTGTTTTGGTATATCGGCCAGAATAGAATTTCTCTGATGCAGCGGATGCGTCTGACGCTCAAGCGCTGGATTCCATATGGTGTTGCAACAGGCATATTTCTCACTTGGCGAATCTTCGTTTTTCATCCACAGCGCGCGGGTACGGATATTGGAAGTGTTATTTCTGGAATTGCTGCTTCCCCTATATATAAATTGCTAACCCTTCTCTCTGAATTGTTAAAGGATTTTATTGAAGTCTCATTTATGAGCTGGGCTGTTCCTCCGTACCAGCTTCTTTCTACTGCGCGGTTACGCGACTTCGGGATGGCTCTTTTGCTGGGGGGACTGACAGTGGGTCTGATAGCCCTGCTTTTGCGGTGGTTTATCAGAAATCAGGACACAGTGGGTAACCCTGTGTCCGTTCGAGAAAAGCAGGATATGCTGTGTTTAGGTGCAGCTTGGGTTCTAGTTACTTCATTGCCGATTATTATTGCAGGACGAGAGGTAACTTTTGGCGCCAGTTTAGATCGTTTTAGTTTTCCCGGTTCTCTGGGTGCAGCTATGATTTTAGTCTCTGTCATTTTAGCACTTGATTACAGACTATTCCGATGGTGTGCCTTTTGTTTGGTTGGCATTCTGGCAATGATGACCCAATTGATTAACACCACAAATTACGCCAATCAAGCAGAAACGGTGCGTAAATTTTGGTGGCAACTATCCTGGCGGGCTCCTCAATTGGAACCTGATACAGTTATTGTTGCCTACATTGCGGGCGTACCCATTGAAGAGGATTATGAAATTTGGGGACCGGCAAATATGATCTATTACCCGGAGCCCGGTCCGTTGGGTGTTCAATCTGAAGTTTTAAGTCGAGTTGCAATTCAAGATATACAAATGGGTTCAAGTTCAACGCGGATTATGCGCACGATTGAGGTTGAAAGGGATTATGCCAATACACTGGTGTTGACAATGCCAACCACTTCTTCCTGTTTGCACGTTATAGATGGTCAACGAATAGAACTTTCTGAAAATGAAGATTACCGGATTCAATTGGTTGCCCCTTTTTCTAATCTTACTCGCATTCGCACTGAAGACGACCCGCATATTCCACCAGAAACTGTCTTTGGAGCAGAACCCAGGCATGATTGGTGTTATTACTATGAAAAGGCTTCACTGGAGCGACAGCGGGAAAACTGGGGTGCAGTTGCAGCACTTGCATATCAAGTGCGCGAACTTAATCTGCGTCCCAGAGATCGGGTGGAATGGTTACCCTTTCTATATGGTTTAGTTTACACGCGACAATATGACGCTGCGAACAATTTGATACCCATCATACAAGAAAGTTCTTTTGTTCGCTTTCAGGTATGTGAAACCTTACGGAGCAATCTGTCATCTAATACCCCAGCTATTGTGGCAGGAAATACTTACTTGTTACAATCACTGTGTGGACAAACAGAGTAATCTTTGTTCTATGCTAGAATGGCTATAGACTTCTTATGAATTCATTCCCTTTGTTTTCCAGCCTCTTTCGCATTGCAAGACCCTGGCAGCTTCTGGCAGGAATTCTCTTATATAATGTGGGCGGTGGGATTGTGCATTTTCTGGGTGGCGGCATTGATTGGAATGTTTATATTATCGGTCAGGCCTGTTTTACCCTGCTACAATTAAGCAGTTATTATCTCAGCGCTTATTATGGAGTATTTGTGCAACAGGATGGTCAGGCAGTCGAAAACCCTGTATTACGCTCAATTCTTCTTCAGATTACAGTCACCATTTTGACAATAGGTGCAGTGTTAACAGTTTTGCTAATTATTCGTGGGGTGATGACTTTGCCGTGTTTTTTTGTGTTGGGGTTAACTTTCCTGCTGGCATTTTTTTACGCTGTTCCACCATATCGTTTGACAGATTCAGGGTATGGAGAGCTGGCACAGGCTGTATTTGTTGCAAACTTGGCACCTGCTTGGGCTTTTATACTTCAGACTGGTGAATTGCATCGCTTGCTGGCAATGTTGACCTTTCCTCTGTCATCGGTATATCTTGCGATGACGTTGGCGCAATCCATGCAGTGGTATGCGGGTGACCTGAAAAGGCAGCATAAGACTATGATGGTACGCATGGGGTGGCAAAGGGCAGTTTCTTTGCATAATTTTCTTGTTATTGGGGCTTATCTGTTAATTGGCTTAGCAACAGTCCTGGGATTACCCTGGTCTTTGACTTGGCCAGTTTTATTAACCTTACCAGTTGGGTTGTTGCAGCTCTGGCTCATGAACCAAATTGTAAGCGGTGCTCGCCCTCGCTGGCTTTTATTAAGAGCTGTTTCTGCCTCTCTGGTAGCTCTGATGGCATATCTGGTTTCCTTAGCTCTTTGGACGGGGTAAAAAAGCGATGCCGGAGTTTCTTGAATTATTATCGCCTGGCAAAGCGCTGGATGTTCTTTTGGCGCATTTGCCGCCTGTGAATTTTAGATCTGAAACGGTTGACTTGACTGAGGCGTGGGGGCGGGTAACTGCCCAACCGGTGATTGCAGAGGTACCATTGCCGGCCTTTCCGCGTAGCACTGTGGATGGGTATGCGGTTCGAGCGCGTGACACCTTTGGTGCTAGTGATACCCTACCAGCTTATTTGAGTGTGGTGGCGGAAGTTCCAATGGGGAAAAAAGTGGATTTTTCTTTAGGGCCTGCCCAGGCTGCCTTAATTCATACTGGAGGGATGCTACCAGAGCAGGCGGATGCTGTGGTGATGTTAGAACATACACAACTTGCCCGAGCTGGTGAGATTGAAGTGCAAAAAGCGGTTGCAGTGGGTGAGAATATCCTTCAGGTAGGGGAGGATATTCAGGTGGGGCAGGAGGCATTACCCGCCGGAAAACGTCTGCGGGCGGCGGATATTGGTAGCCTGGCTGCATTGGGTATTGTAAGCGTTGAAGTGATCGTTCCGCCTCGAGTGGGTATTTTATCTAGCGGAGATGAGGTTGTACCACCGGCAACCGTACCTGAACCCGGACAGGTACGGGATATTAACAGCTATTCGCTTGCAACGTTGGTTCGAGAAAGCGGGGGGCAGCCAGTGCTTTACGGGATTTTACCAGATCGCGCTGAGGTTCTTAAAACCTCCATTCAACATGCCCTGAACGAAAATGATATGGTGATAATCACGGCAGGATCCTCTGCCAGTACCCGCGATTTAACCTCCGAAGCGATCAATGAATTGGGTAAACCGGGTGTCCTGGTTCACGGTGTTAATGTACGTCCTGGGAAACCCACCATTCTGGCGGTTTGTGACGGCAAGGCAGTTATTGGCTTACCGGGCAATCCGGTTAGTGCGTTGGTCATTGCGCACCTTTTTGTGAAGCCGCTTATTGAGCGTTTGTTAGGGCTTCAAGAGAATTCCAGATTTGCGGTTCTAGCTAGGTTGACAGTTAATCTCGCCTCTCAGGCTGGACGCGAGGACTGGGTACCAGCCCGATTGCTTCCATCAGGGGATGGGTATCTGGCTGAGCCAATTTTCTATAAAAGCAATCTCATTTTTACGCTGGCAAAAGCACATGGGTTGATTCACATCCCGGCGCCTGCGACAGGCCTGGCTGCTGGTGAACTCGTGCAGGTTCACATAATTTAGGAGAAAGCGATGAAACAATTAGGGGTAATCTTGCTAGCTGCTGTTTTGCTTGTAAGTTGCAATAGTCAATCTACAACTGATCCAATGTTAATTTATACCCAAGCCGCCCAGACAGTTCAGGTTCAAATGACGCAAATTGCAGCGCTGACACCGCCAACCTCAACCGCGACTGTGACAGCGACCCCAATTCCAACAGCCACAGTGACCCAAACTCCAACGAACACTCCCATACCGACTGAGCCATGGACTTTTGTTAAAGGCAGAGTGATTGCGCCCATTTTACTTTACAATCACGTGAGTGATGATTTAGATGACAATCCGTACTATCAGTGGGAAGGTGATATGGATGTCACGAGCTTGCAGTTTGAACAAGAAATTGCCGCTTTGAAAGCGATGGGGTATCAAACAATCACTGTATCTCAATTGGCACAAGCCATTCGTGAAGGTGCTGAATTACCGTCTCACCCGGTAGTGATCACCTTTGATGGTGGAACTGTAGGAATTTATCGGAAAGCGTTTCCCATTTTAAAGAAGTACGGCTTTGTTGGAACTGTTTTTATGACAGTGACAAATGTAAACGGGAATGGTACTTTATCCGCCAATCAACTGAAAGAAATGGCGCAATCTGGTTGGGAAATTGGTAGTAAGGGGTGGGGGAATAATCTGACTGCCGATTATTCAGTTCTATCGGATGAAATCTCCGGCTCTCGTCTTAGACTACAGGAACTTTTGGGCGTTCCAGTAGTGACGTTTTCATACCCGTATGGCGCTGCTGATGAGATGGTCATCACACGTGTTGCAGAATGGGGATATACCAGTGCGGTTGGGCTGTTTCGCAGCCCTGAACATACACCTGGTTCGATTTATTACCTGGCGCGTTACGAAATTCGCAAAAACTTATCATTGGCAGATTTTATTGCAATGTTACCCTGGCAAGGTGGCGGGACGCCTTTGCCAGAGGAGGTTCTGTTGCTGGGAACGCCAACATTAGAAGTGTCATCAGATGGTACATCAGCACCAACTGCACAGCCCTAAATCATTGCTCGGAGGTAAAACTCCTATGTCAATTTACTTGCAGGACATTCCTTTGGAAGAAGCCCAAACACGCTTTCATGCTGCACTTGAAAAGGCAGGCTTGTGGAAGATTCTGGGGGTGGAGGAAATACCCGTTGATGAACATGCACTAGGGCGTATTCTGGCAGAACCCGTTTGGGCGCGCATTTCTTCGCCTCATTATCACGCTTCAGCAATGGATGGCTTTGCTTTGCGCGCTGAAGAGATTGCCGGTGCTATGCCAACCAATCCAGTTATTTTGAAGATTGGGACTCAGGCGGTCTATGTGGATACAGGTGATCCGTTGCCAGATTGGGCAAACGCGGTCATCCCCATCGAACAGGTTGAGGCATTAGACGAAACGATGCAGCTCTCTGTGGACTTCAGGCGTCCTTATGCCATTCGTCTTCGAACCGCTTTACCTCCCTGGAGTCATGTACGACCACTTGGTGAAGATATAGTAGCCGGTCAACTGATTCTCCCGGCTGGACGGCAAATTCAAGCAGTGGATCTAGGAGCTATTGCTGCTTCGGGTCATGTATCCATAAAGGTCAGTCGAAAACCGCGTGTGGCGGTTATCCCAACAGGCACTGAACTGGTACCAATTGGTCAGGAGGTAAGACCGGGGGATATTATCGAATATAACTCGCTCGTGCTGGCAGCTCAGGTAAATGATTGGGGGGGAGTTGCTACTCGATTTCCGATCACGGCGGATGATTTGAATGAGATAAAGAAACGGGTACAGTTAGCTGCTAGTGGGCATGATTTAATTCTCTTGAATGCCGGTTCATCAGCAGGTTCAGAAGATTTTTCAGCCAGAGTTGTGGAGGAACTAGGGGAACTTTTTGTTCACGGTGTCGCTGTTCGCCCAGGCCACCCTGTTATTTTAGGTTTGATTCGGGCATCTGATGCTGGAAGCGGAAAAGAGCGTTGTGTGCCGGTGATTGGTGTGCCGGGCTATCCAGTTTCGGCAGCCTTGACTGGAGAGATTTTTGTTCAGCCATTGATTGCCTTATGGCTTGGGCGACCTTCGGTAACCGAGCCCGTGTCGGTTGAGGCTACAATCACTCGAAAGGTAACTTCACCTGCTGGGGACGATGATTATTTGCGTGTGGTGGTAGGGCGCGTGGGAGATCGTTTGCTGGCTGCACCTTTATCGCGTGGTGCCGGAGTGATTACGTCGCTGGTAAGAGCAGATGGGATCACTGTTTTGCCGCGCGGTGTTCAGGGATTAGAGCCGGGAGCAAAAGTGAGGGTTAGATTGTATCGCTCACCGGAAGAATTGGAGCGGACAATTTTTGCCATTGGTTCACATGATTTGACACTTGATTTGTTAGCTCAATTTCTGGCAGCTCGTCGTCGGCGTTTGGTTTCAGCCAACGTTGGCAGCCAGGGTGGGCTGGTTGCAATACGGCGTGGGGAAACCCATTTGGCAGGTTGCCATTTGTTAGACCCTGAAACGGGTGAATACAATGTTAGTGCGATTCGACAATATCTACCGAACGTTCCGGTTCAATTAATCACCTGGGTTGGACGAGTACAGGGGCTGATTGTACGCAAAGGGAATCCATGTTCAATTCATACACTGGAGGATTTGGCAAGACCTGATGTTCGATTTGTCAACCGCCAGCGTGGCGCAGGGACGCGTGTATTGTTAGATTATCACCTCGAGCGATTAGGAATATCACCTTCCTCGGTCAACGGGTATGAACAGGAGGAGTATACACATCTGGCGGTTGCAGCGGCAATTGCCTCGGGTCGAGCAGATTGTGGCTTAGGTATCGAGGCAGCCGCACTGGCTCTTGAATTGGATTTTATTCCTCTATTTCAAGAGCGTTATGATCTGGTGATGCCTCTTCAATTTCTTAAGAGTGATTTGCTTATTCCGTTATTTGACTTGATGCAGGATAAGGAATTCCGTCAGGCAGTGGCTGCCTTGCCCGGTTACGATGTTTCTCAAATGGGAAACGTTGTACTGAATAGCGCAGAATCGTGATAAGGATGTTATGATGAAATCAAAACAAATTATTGTTGTTTGGAGGTTACAATGCCAATTGCTGCTGGAGTTTATGCACCTGATTTTTCTTTACTAGATGAAACTGGCGTATCCCGCAAGCTCTCTGATTATCTAGGTAAACCGGTAGTGTTGTACTTCTACCCTAAGGATGACACTCCCGGCTGTACAACAGAAGCCTGTAAATTTCGTGACGACTATAGTGCATATCAAGAGGCTGGGGTGGTTATTCTGGGCGTCAGTCCGGATTCTCCGAAATCTCATGCCAAGTTCAAAGCTAAATATCAATTACCCTTTACATTACTGGCGGACGAGGATCATAAGGTGTGTGAGATGTACGGGGTTTGGGGACGCAAGAAATTCATGGGACGTGAATATGATGGTGTTTTGCGAACTACATTCTTAATCGGAGAAGATGGCGTTATAAAGAAGGTTTTTGAGGATGTCAAACCGGCTGATCACAGCGCCGAAGTATTGGCAGCTTTGAAATCATAATAAACAGGTTGTTTCATAACAGAGAGGCTGTTTTCTGTTAGTTACTTGTCTTGTGAGTGGTTATTAGACTGGTTTTTGACTTTTGACTAAAGCCAGAATTCAGTCATACTGCAGAGACCATGCAGGTAAACTGATTAAGGGCGTTTACCATAAAACCTCATTCGGTTGCTCGCGTTAGGGGATCAGCGTTTCTCAAATGGACGCTGAACGTGACTGGCTTTATTGTAGCCGGACGATAATTTTTCCTTTTTCCCATAACTGTTCAAGCCGGTAATAGCTGCGCTGGTCGGGAGAGAAAAGGTGAACAACGATGTCACCAAGGTCAATAACCAACCAGCCGCTGGAAGCCAATCCCTGCAATTTGCCGTCTAAATCGTACCTTTTAGCGGCGGTTTCTAAAATTGCCTCTGCCAGACTGTCAAGCATTCGATCACTGGTACCAGTACAAATAATGAAATAATCCGCAAACGAAGCAATCTCATGAATATCTAGCAACAAGATATCTTCTGCCTTTTTTTCTTCTAAAGTAGATACAAGTGTGCGCCCGATTTCTAGTGTTGTATTCAGATCTCACCTCGTGTTTGTTAAAGTTATTGTGATTTTAAACGAACTGTGAAAATAGGTGTATAGATCCTTTGATTTTGTACCAAATCGCTTCGGTAAAGCTTAACGGAGTCTACCACGACTGTACCTAGTTTCTCTGCCTTGATTTTATCAAGGGCTTGCTGAATCTTCTCAAAATCTTGTGACATGGCGTTATGGCCGACCCTGCCCAGTGTAAGATGAGGGGAAAAGGCTCGTTCTTCTGACGGATAACCCAGCCGTTGAGTCTCCTGCTCAATCCCAGCCTGAAGTGTTTTGAGTGTGTCTGGTGCCTGTATTCCCACCCACACCACGCGGGGTCGTTTCGGATTGGGGAACACGCCTAAATTTCCAATCTCAAATTCAAATATCTTGTGACGAGCGATTTCGACATGAAGAACACGGGTCAACAGGTCGAGATTGGTTGGGGAGACATTTCCCAAAAATTTGAGTGTCAGGTGAATGTTACTGGCAGGCACCCATCGAACAGAATTACCAATTTCCTGGCGCAGTTGATCAATTACTTTTCCTAAGGTTTCCTGTACATTAGGAGGAATTTCAATGGCAATGAAGGTTCGTATGGCATTCATAAGAAATCAGGATTTGTATTTGAATATTACAAGAGTTTGAAAGACTATGGTTGTTCCTGTCTTCTCATGTTTTTGACACAAATTGACAACTGATTTGAGAACACCCTTGATGTCTGGATATGGACAACAGATATAAATGGTGGTCCTGAAGGGTACACTGGAAGAGCGCTTCAAAACAAGGCGGGGCTCCTTATAAAAATCTCTTGACAATACTACACAAGTGTCAGAAATTGTGGTATAAAACAAGTACCCTGCTGTGTGCGTGATGTTGCACGACCGGTTTTGGGCCAACACCCACACTTAGGGCTCCTGTGTCTGCGGTTGTGACGCGATAGGCTTCGGCCAAGGCGGAACAGTCGAGTCGGAACCCATCCTGCGAAAGCAGGTTCAAAACTACGCAACACACGGCATGGCGGGGGCTTTTGTTTCATTAGTGAAGATTTTAGTTTGCGTTTGCTATCATACTTTGTACGGGCACATCCCCTCTCCTGCTGAATTTGAGAGGGGATGTGTCTGTGCTATTGGGTTTTTACTTATTGAACCATTTGAACACGAACATCCCCTTGGTCGAGTCGAAGAACCAAATACAGGGATAAAAGTAACCCTAAAATACATGTAATCGCGTAGGCCGCGTTAAATTGACCATCCTTAGAAATCGAGTTGGGAAAGAACATCATCAAACGAATGATGACATTCATACCCTGCAGAAAAATTGCGAAAGTCAATGCCAGTGATCTGCCCCTCCATAAGTAAATACCCACCCCAATGAAAAAGGCGATAACAACTGCAATCACTGGAAGTCCCCCGAGCAGAGTTTCGGGAGGGTAAATCAAAACAGCGATGATGGGTAAGACGAAGAAGAGCAAAACGCGCTTGTTGGTTGTCATGATTGTCCTCTCCGTGTTTAGTGTCTTCCACCCAGGTAGGCTTCAATTACCTGAGGGTTCTCCAACAACTTATAACCTTCGTCTTCCATAATCACGTTACCCGTTTCAAGAACGTAAGCTCGATCAGCAATCGTAAGCGCCATCTGGGCGTTTTGCTCAACCAGCAAGATGCTGGTACCTTGCTGGTTAATCTCCTGGATGATCTCAAAAATTTGCTCTACCAACACAGGCGCCAACCCCATAGAAGGTTCATCGAGCAGGAGCAATTTGGGGCGGGTCATTAAGCCTCTAGCAATCGCCAGCATTTGCTGTTCACCACCAGATAATGTGCCCCCTAATTGGTTACGGCGTTCGCTCAGACGTGGAAAACGCTTGAAAACTGCTTCCATGTCTTTTCGAATTTGTTCCTGGTCATTGTGAATAAAGGCGCCAATTTCCAGGTTTTCCATAACGGTTAGTGTTGCAAAGATTTTGCGGCCTTCAGGAACTTGGACAATGCCCATGCGCACGATATCTGGTGCAGGAGCGCGTGTAATATCTTCTCCTTCAAATATAATTTTACCCTGCCGTGCGCGCAGAAGCCCCGAAATCGTGTTCAGAGTGGTTGACTTTCCAGCTCCATTTGCGCCAATTAGAGCAACAATTTCGCCTTTATCCAGGTGAAAATTAATCCCTTTTAGCGCCTTAATAGCGCCATAATAAACGTGGAGGTCTTGTACTTCGAGCATCATGGTGTTTTCTTCCGTCGGAATTTTTCAGATAGAGCAGAAGCCCCAGGTCCTAGATAAGCTTCGATTACACGCGGGTCGGATTGAATTTCGCGTGGCGTTCCTCTGGCAATAACTTCCCCAAAATCCATCACCGTGATCGTTTCACAAATTCCCATCACCACCCGCATCTGATGCTCAATCAACAGGATGGTAAGGTTGAACCGTTCACGGATAAAGTGGATGAGGTCCATTAATTCTACCGTCTCAGCGGGGTTCATTCCAGCGGCTGGTTCATCCAATAATAACAGTTGTGGCTCGGCTGCCAACGCGCGAGCAATCTCCAGACGGCGCTGTTCCCCATAAGGGAGATTTTTAGCAATTTCGCCCTGGCGGTCTTCGAGCCCGAAAACTGCCAGAAATTCCTGTGTTTGTTCGGTCAGGGCTTTTTCTTTTTCCTGATAATGTTGATTGCGCAGTATGGCATCTGTCATGCTGTAGCCGGCATGAGGGTGATATGCAATACGTACGTTATCCAGTACGGTTAGGTTGGGGAATAAACGGATATTTTGAAACGTTCGGGCAATGCCCATCTGGTTAATTTCGTGTGGCTCAAACCCAACAATGTTTTGCCCCTGAAAGATGATTTCGCCGGCGGTTGGTGCGTAAATCCCAGTAATCATGTTAAACACGGTAGTTTTTCCAGCACCATTAGGTCCAATTAATCCAGTTAAGCTATGGGGCTTGAGTGCTAGATCAAAATTATTAACGGCTTTCAAACCACCGAAGAATTTAGATAACCCAAAAATTTGCAAGATATAGTGATTCTGGGAGGCTGAAATGGTCTGATTACTACTCATGCCCGAACCTCCTCAGCAGTAGTGTTTTCGTTGCTTTGGTTCTTTTTACGCAATGGAGGAAGCGCCTGCCGCAGAAATGGCATTTCGTAGTTACCAAAGAGGCCGTTTGGTTTTAGCAGCATCATGATGAGGAGTAATAAAGGATAAACTACAAAGCGCCAAGTCTCAAAGCCTTCTGGAAGGAGAAGGCGTAAAAAT
The DNA here is from genome assembly GCA_034434695.1 of Anaerolineaceae bacterium. GTDB lineage: Bacteria > Chloroflexota > Anaerolineae > Anaerolineales > Anaerolineaceae > DYEC01. The sequence goes on along the minus strand of DAOTYY010000090.1, from coordinate 3,856 downwards.
CCTTCCAGAACTAATGCCCAGGCGAAAGATGCTGCAATCGTACCGGTAACACTTCCCAGTCCACCAAACACAACAATAATCATTGGATCAAATGACTTGATAAAGTTAAATGTATCTGGATGCAGAAAGCCATTGATGTGGGCATAGAGACCGCCAGCCAGCCCAGCAAAGAAACTACCAATTACGAATGTGATGGTTTTGAAGTTAGCCACATCAATCCCCATTGCTTTGGCGGCAATCTCATCCTCGCGTACTGATACAATTGCTCGTCCATAGCTGGAATGCAAAATATTGCGGGTAACAATGACAACCAGTATAAGGAAGAAGAATACCCAAAACCAGGTTGTTAATTTTGGGATTCCGATCATGCCTCGGGCGCCTTTCATTTCGGCAAAGCCCAGCATGGTATCAGAGTTGTCCAGCAACACCTTAACAATGATGGTAAAGCCCAATGTAGCAATCCCAAAGTAATCCGAGCCTAATGTCAGGACAGGCAGTCCAAACAGAAAACTGACTTCCGCAGCAAACAACCCGCCCAACAGCACAGCAATTACAAACACAATTTGTTTACTGACTGTTGCAGGCAAGGCGTTAAGCATGGCATTAACCGGACCTTCTAGTTCTCTGCCAACAATCACTGCAACATAAGCCAATAGAATTACCCCAATCAAGTAGAGACCAAACGCCGAGAGGGCGTCCAGTCCACGTAATTTATTGACCAGGCGTCGGACAAGCAAAATAGCAACGCCTGCCAGGATGACGCCTAACAACAGAATGGTCAGTCCTCCTGAACTTTGAAGCTGAGTCCAGCGATAGGTGACGTCTCCAGCAGAGTAAGCGCCAAGGGCGTAGAAGCCCCATTGTCCTAATGAAAACTGTCCATTGAAGCCGTAAATCAGATTCAATCCCAAGCTGACAATTGCCATTACTGCCCCAATGCGCAGAATGGTGTACCAAAAGGAGCTCAAGACCCCTACACTGACCAGGATCTGGACAATGAGGAAAATCAGGATGGATCCCCCGATAAAATAAAGCGTGCTTTTGTCGATGTTTTTCATAACTGCCTCAGGCTTTTTCTCGGGATGGCTCACCAAAAATACCGGTGGGACGGATCAGAAGGACAATGATCAAAATGCTAAAGGCGACTGCATCGCGCATGGGTGTGGAGATATAACCAGCACTGAGCACCTCCGCCTGTCCCATGATCAGAGCGCCAACGAATGCTCCGGGAATACTGCCAATGCCGCCCAATACTGCAGCGACAAATGCTTTCAAGCCAGGGATAATTCCCATCCAGAAGTATACCTGTGAGAAAGCCGTGGCATATAACATGCCTGCTGCCCCAGCCCAGGCAGCACCAATGCCGAAGGTAACCGAGATAATTGAGTCAACATTAATCCCCATCAGACGAGCAGTGGGCTTGTCGTAGGCTGTGGCGCGCATTGCCTTGCCGACACGGGTCTTCGTGACAATGTATTGAAGAAGAAGCAACAGGAGGATGGAAGTAAGGACAATGATGACAAAAATATTAGAGAAGGTGATATTTCCCTCAGGGACTCCTTGGCCTTCAATTAACCTACCGAACCCTTGCCGGCCGAGCGTCCACGTAACAACATCAAACGGGCGTTTGTAAGGAGTAAAGTTGGGTGAAAAGACAAATTTTAAGGCACCAAAATATTCAAGAAAAAACGAAACGCCAATCGCAGTAATTAGAGCAGATATACGAGGAGCATCTCGCAGGGGTTTGTAGGCAATACGTTCGATGACAAATGCTAGAAAAGCGCATAGCACCATGGCGAGTAACATTACAGTGATTGAGCCAATTACGCGCGCAACAAATGGTGACATCCCAGGTGCCAGCCTCGCTACCCAATCGTGGAGTTGAATGCGACTAATGGCATAAAAGCTAACAAACGCACCCACCATGAACACATCGCCGTGCGCGAAATTGATCAGGCGTACAATACCGTAGACCATTGTATAGCCTAAAGCAATGAGCGCGTACACAAAACCTAACTGCAGACCATTAACCAGTTGCTGTAAGAAAACGGTGGGATTTTTAATTGCATTGACTGTCAGCAAGTATATTACTGCCAGGGCTACCAGGGTGATTAAAGCCTTGCCAATGATTTTTGTTTGAACAATTTTTTGTGTCAAGGATAATCTAGGTGCTACAGTCGAGGATCTCATGGAATCAACCTGGAGGAGGTGAATTTTCGCAGGGAAAGGGGCGGCTCAAAATAGACCGCCCCTTTTGACCATGCTTAAATTATGGAGCTACTGACTCTACAAAGCTGACTTTCCCGTCTTTCACCTGCAGCACTGCTGCGGATTTGATCGGGTTGTGGTTTGCATCAAACTTGATTGTGCCGGAAACAGCTTCGAATGTACCAGAAGCGATCGCATCCTTCACTTTTGCTGGATCATCTGCTCCGGCTTTTTCGATAGCAGCGATCAAAATGTTGGTGGCGTCGTAAGCCAGGGTTGCTAATGCATCTGGCACACTGTCGTACTTTGCCTGGTATTTCTTTACCCATCCCTGAACAATCGGGCGGGTATCCTCTGGTGAGTAGTGATTGGAGAAGTAGCCACCATCAGCGGCTTTCAGATCCAGATCGGAAGAATCCCAGCCATCACCGCCCATGAGAACCGCTGTCACACCTTTTTCTTTAGCTTGTGAAGCGACCAGGTTGACGACATTGTAGTAATCGGGAATCCAGAGCACTTCGGCTTTGCTGTCCACCACTTTGGTCAGGATGGCAGAAAAGTCGGAATCCTGAGAAGTGTAAGTTTCTTTGCCGACAACCTGTCCACCCATCTCTGTCCACGCTTTCTCAAAAGCTTCAGCCAAACCGCGTACATAGTCATTACCCTGGTCGAGCATGATAAAGGCGGTCTTGTAACCCTTGCCCATGGCGAATTTTGCCATCACTGCACCCTGGAATGGGTCAATAAAGCAGGCGCGGAAGACGTAATCCTTTGCCGTTCCATCTGCTTTCAGCGTTACGGTTGGGTTGGTGGAGGTCGGGCTAATCATGACCACACCTTTTTCCTGCGCAATCTCGGAAACTGGGATGGAAGCCTTGGAGCAGGTCTCACCGACAATGTAGTGTACCTTATCCTGATCAATAACTTTGTTGGCGGCATTCACAGCCGGGTCGGGGGTGCACTGGCTATCCTCCACAATCGCTTCAAGCTTGCGTCCGAGTACACCACCCTTGGCGTTCCATTCTTCCATTGCCAGTAAACCGCCATCGCGAGTGGAGGCACCAAAGGTTGGTACTGGGCCGCTCAGAGGAGCGAGATGAGCAATTTTAATCGGGCCAGTGGCAGCAGCAGGTGTACAGGCTGCCAGTGCAATTGCAAATAGAAGAACGACTGATACAACAATACGACTTTTCATTCTAAATCTCCTTGTTTTGGCGAAAAAATTTTGTTTTGTACCGTTTATGTTTCAGCAAAAAGCAATGTTATTACCGGCTATCACCTCCTTGGTTTTACATTTTCGGTTGCTGCTCTCTGATCTAAGAGGGCAGATTTCCTCGGCATAGTCCAATATTTATCTGGAGAATTGCGGAAATTTCGCTAGCTATAGGAAACGCTTTTTCTTTGTTATCGAATCGCTGTCCTGCGTATCAAGGATAAAGTTTCTGCCTATACGTGAAAGAATACAGCACATGATATATTTTTTGTGCTGCTTTGTCAATAGTTAAACGGGGATGTGTTTGTAACATCAGCGGTGGGTGAATTTCGGGAAAAGGCAAAAGGCAGGAAGTCCCCCTGCCCAATAACAGCTTAGAAAGCAGCACCGGACCCAGCCAGGAGCAGTGCAGCCCACATGCCCTGCCAGGATTTG
>DAOTYY010000089.1:0-5356 GCA_034434695.1 Anaerolineaceae bacterium | reverse complement strand
CTGCTTCCTTTCTTTTGGTTTGAACCCGGTCCAGATCCACATCCGGTTTTTGCCTCCAAGCGCCAGGCGTTGAATCCGATTGCGATTCTATCGTCGCTGTGCTTGGAGGTTACATAAAATCTGTCAGTCAATCAGTATTCACCCTCATCATGGCGTTTCTTTACATTCGTATCCTCTACCGTCCGGAGGAGCAATGAAGCGCAAACCGCTGCAAACCCTGCTCCTCTTTGCGCTGGTGCTGCTGGTGCTGCTGTTTGTCTATCTGCCGGTGGCTTGGCTGGTAATTTCCAGTATCTCCACCCGCGCCGAATTGCTCTCGACGCCGATCCACTGGATACCGCAAAATCCCACCTTGCAGAACTACATTAACATTTTCTCGCCGGGCAGAAGCACCTCCGAAGTGGCAAAGACGTTTCGCATCACCCTGTGGAACTCGTTTGTGGTGGCTTCCTCCGTCACGGCGATCACGCTGGTGGCGGGGTCGCTGGCGGCGTATGCGCTGATTCGGCTGCGCTTTCCTTTTCGCCGTTCCATTCTGCTCGGCATTCTGGGAACGCGCATGATCCCCGAAATCTCGCTGGTCATTCCGCTGTACCTGTTTGCCTCCACTTACCGCTTGCTCAACACCCCCGGCATCCTGATCATCACCTATTTAAGTTTTGCCCTGCCGTTTGCCATCTGGCTGATGGCGGCTTTCTTTCAGACCATACCGATCGAGCTGGAAGATGCCGCCCGCATTGATGGCTGTACCCGTTTGCAAACGCTCTTTCAAATTATCTTGCCGATTTCCTCACCCGGGCTGGTCTCGACGGGGTTGTTTGTCTTTTTGACCGCCTGGGATGAGTTTTTCTTTGCTTTGATTTTCACCAGCACTGTCGCCGCCAAGACCGTGCCGGTCGCCATTGCCGAGTTCACCGGGCGTTACGTGGTGGACGTTGGCAGTATGATGACCGGCGGCGTGCTGGCTGCCATCCCGCCGGTGCTGCTCTCGCTGATTTTCCAGCGTTACATCGTCAGCGGTTTGACCGCCGGAGCCGTCAAAGGATGAAGAAGGACATCGTGGTTGGCATTGATCTGGGCGGAACGCACGTGCGCGCTGGGGCGTTTGACGCGGCGGGTGATTTGCTGGCGATGCGCGAAACGCCGATCGAGGCTCAGCGCGGCGCTCAAGCCGGTTTACAGCGCATTGAGCAATTGGTCGAGCAGGTCTGGCGGGAGAGCGGGGCTGAGTGGCTGGCGGGGATTGGCATCGGCTGCACCGGACCGGTGGATGTGGCGCTGGGGGTGATTAACAACCCCTACACCCTGCCGGGCTGGGAGAACGTGCCGATTGTCTCCCGTCTGCAAGAGCGCTTTAGCGCGCCGGTGACGCTGGAGAATGACGCGGATGTCGCTGCGCTGGGCGAATACTGGCGCGGGGCGGGACAGTCCATCCGCCGGCTGTATGCGGTCACAGTTGGCACCGGCGTTGGCACGGCGCTGATTATGGATGGGCAGATTTACCGCGGCTTGAACAACGCGCACCCCGACGGCGGTCATATCGTCATTGACCCTGCCGGTCCGCCCTGTTATTGCGGGGCAAATGGCTGCTGGGAAAGCCTTTGCGCCGGACCGGCGATTGCCCGCATGGCACGGCAGGCTGACTTGAGCGGTTCCATCCTGCTGGCGATGGCAAATGGCGCGCCAGAGCAGATTGATGCCCGTCTGGTTGCCGAAGCCGCCCGCCGCGGCGACCCGCTGGCCAGTGCTGTTATCCGGCGCGCCGCCTATTATTTCAGTCTGGGCATTGTCAATGTCATCACGCTGTTCGTGCCGGAGATGATCGTCTTGAGCGGGGGGGTGATGAGAAGCGCCGATTTGTTTTTGCCGGTCTTGCGTGAAGTCATTGCCCGCCACTCAGTGATGGTGCCGGCGGCGGAGGTGCGCATTGAGCCGGCGCAATTGGGTGCGTATGCCGGTCTGTATGGCGCGGCTTATACCATTTGGTCCAAACGGAAGTCCTTATGAATCTGGAAAACAACCCCTATGTAGGCGATATTTTGAGTCAGGCGGATTCTTTGAAGAACGCTCTGCGGCGGTTCGACCCGGCGCCGCTGCAGCCGCTTGCCGCCCGCCTTCGGGCAGGCGGCTTTGGGCGGATCATTTTGACCGGCATGGGCGCTTCCTTTTACGCTGCCTATCCGATCTGGCTTCGGCTGGCGCAGGCGGGGTTGCCTGCCTTTTGGGTGGATACGGCTGAATTGCTTCACTACGCCCGTCCGCTGATCACGGATGACAGTCTGGTGTGGATTCTCTCACAGTCGGGGCGCAGTGCTGAAATCGTTGCCCTGTTGGACAGCCTGAAAGGCACTCCCGTTGCCCTGTTGGCGACCGTCAACGATCTGGAAAGCCCGCTGGCGCTGAGCGCAAAAGCCCATCTCATCCCCATCCATGCCGAACCCGAACTGACCGTTTCCACCCGCACGTATCTGAACACGCTGGCAGCAGCGCAGCTTGCCGCGCTGGTCTTCATCGGCGAGGATGTTCAACAGGGCTGGGAAACTTTGCAGTCTGCTGCCGAGGCAATTGCCGCTTATCTGGCAGATTGGAAAATTCATCTGGAAACCATTGGCGCGCTTGTCCCGCCGCCGCGCACGCTGGCGCTGCTGGGGCGCGGCGTATCGCTGGCATCCGCCTATACCGGGGCGCTGATTCTCGGCGAAGCCTCAAAGGTTGATGCGATTGCCTTGCAGGCGGGGCAGTTCCGTCATGGACCGATGGAGCTGGCGGGAGAAAACCTGACTGCGCTGCTCTTTGCCGGAGCGGTGCAAACTCGCCAATTGCTGGAGCGCCTGCACGCCGATTTGATTCAGTACGGCGCGCGTGCTGTCTGGATTGCTCCAGATGACGCCGACCAGCCCAAACCGCGCCTGCCGATGCCCGAAGCGGCGGGGATCGCGCTGCCGCTGGCAGAGATCATCCCCATTCAACTGCTGACCATCCATCTGGCGCTGCAAAACGGCATTGAACCGGGCGCGTTTTTCCACAGCGGCAAAGTCACCCTGAGCGAGTAGCCGCTTCCTGACGATTGCCTTTCAATCCGCATCATGGAGTTGGTCATCAACCCTTGCTGCTGGGCGGTCATCACCGGCAGTTCGCCAAAGCGATGGCAGCCCTTACAGGTTGTGATGACCTGTGAGGGCTGTTGTATACTTACGGAAAAAGAGGATTTGTATTCCCCGGAGGTGTCCGATGAAAAGCTCTCTTCAGCGTTTGTCCGTCTTTCTGTTGATTTTGGCGGTTGTGCCGGGGGTGGCGGTCAGCCTGGGCGGTTTGTGGGCGGTCTGGCGGCTGGAGGGGCGCGTTGCGCAGACGCTGGAGACAACCGCCGACCTGACCCTGCGTACCCTGACCACCACCAGCGCACTGCTGGATGCTGCCGCCGGCTCACTGGACGAGGTGCAAGACAACCTGACCCTGATTCGCGGCTCGGTGGATGAGATTTCCGACACCCTGACCACCACCGTCAACGTCACCGGACAGATTGGCGCGCTGGTTGGCGATGAGCTGACCACGATCATTGAGGATACGCAATCCTCCTTAAGGGCTGTACAGAGCAGCGCCCGTCTGATTGATGATACGCTGGCGATTGTGACCATGCTGCCGTTGATCGGCAGCCGCTACGCCCCAGAGACGCCGCTGGAGAAGAGCGTTGGGCAGGTCTATACCAGTCTGGATGGCGTTCCCGCCTCGCTGAGGCAGATTCAAGGCGAATTGACCGCTACCTCGAAAAGTCTGGCATCCTTACAGCAGGACGTGCAGAAGCTGGGCGGTGAGCTGGGTAACCTGGAAGAAGATTTAGAAACAGCCCGCCGGTCGGTGGCGGAGTATCAGCGCATTTTGAAACAACTCACCGGGCGGTTGAGTGAAATTCGTCCTGCCATTGCCGGCTGGGTGCGCGCCGTTGCGATTGCCTTGACCGTGCTGTGCGTGTGGGTCTTGCTCACGCAGGCTGCCTTGCTGCTGCAAGCGCTGGCGAACGCCCCGGGCAGGGCCGCGAAGGCTGATCAAGCGGCGGACTGAGCAGCAAACAAAAACCTCGCCGGTTTTTACGACCGGTGAGGCGGATTGCTTCAGAGCGGGCGACGGGATTCGAACCCGCGGATATCAGCTTGGAAGGCTGATGCCTTACCGCTTGGCCACGCCCGCATGTACCTGTATTTTAACCGCTGCACTAAGGGAGGTCAAGACCGCGCGCCGCTTCCTCTGGCAATAGATCGTTCCCGCCGAGGGGTATAATTGCTGTGGTGAAACGTCCGGCAAAGTTCCTGTTTTCGGTCTTTCTGGCCGCTGTGATGGTGATCGCTTACTTTCTGCTGCGCAGTACGCACAGCCTGCGGCGCAGCCTGAACGTGCGCGAGTGGATCCGCAACCCGCAGGCGCATCCCGACTGGATGGTCAGGGCTGGCACGCGCTGCGGCGATGCCCCTTTGCTGATCCCCACTGACGGCTATATTGGCTTTCTGTGGGATGATTCTTTCCGCCTGGGGCATCGTCATCAGGGAATTGACATCTTCGGCGGGGCGGCGCCCGGTCAGACGCCGGTCGTCGCCGCCTATGATGGCTACCTGACCCGTCTCTCGAACTGGAAATCCAGCCTCATCCTGCGCATTCCCAATGACCCCCTGCAGGCTGGCAGGCAAATCTGGCTTTACTATACGCACCTGGCGGATGCCAATGGCTCCTCGTTCATTGTTCCCGAATTCCCGCCCGGCAGTGCTGAGCTGTTCGTCAAAGCCGGCACATTGCTCGGCTATCAGGGCAATTACTCCGGCGATCCTGATCAGCCGGTGGGGGTTCATCTGCATTTCTCTATTGTGCGGGATGACGGCAAGGGACATTTTCGCAATGAGCTGGACATCTACAACACGCTTGACCCTTCGCCCTATCTGGGGCTGGCGTTGAACGCAAAACAAAACCCGCAGGACATTCCAACCTGTCCCGGTACTGCCCAGCCTGTCCAGTGAATGCCCGGCTGATTTTGTTTAGCGAGATTACATTTTGGGTGACTTCTGCTTGACACACTCAGAGGAGTGTGTTGAAAAAGTCATATTTGGCGCATATCTATACGAAAAACAGGCTGTTTTACCGCCATATATAGGGAGTGTGTTTTGTTTTTCAACACCCTCTTCCATTAAAGATTGACTCTTTTGGAGGAGATATTTATAATGCGGTTAAGGTTATTTTAACGTGAGTTCGGGATAAGGAGAGGATCTCCAAAAGGGAGTAAACTTTTGTTACCACAACAACAGTTGAAACCCCAGGAGACCCTCAATGGACAGTTTACTCGTTTTATTCTGTGATGTCGATGATTTTT
>DAOTYY010000088.1:0-44866 GCA_034434695.1 Anaerolineaceae bacterium | reverse complement strand
AAGACTGGCGGGAGGTGGAGGCAGGGCTGAAAACCAATTTTCTCGAAACCCTTGACACTGCAAGTAATCGGTAGCGGCAGCGGCGGGGCAGGCAAGACACCTTCACCTACCAAAACCTTTGCTGGCTCGCGGCGCATACCCGCAAGCGGCGAAGCCGCTGTCCGCTGCAAACGGTGTTGGCACGCTTTTGACCTTAAGACTCATCTGCCTTTTTTATGAAGCCATTGAATATGGCTGAATGGTCTCTAAAACGTCGCCTTCCTCTTGTTGGGCAAAATACAAGTCCCAGCGCAACTGTAAATTCATCCAAAAATCAGCAGACATATTGAAAAACTTTGCCAAACGTAAAGCCGTGCTAGGGGTAATACCCCTGCGTCCGTTGATAATCTCATTGATACGCTGATAAGGAACACGAATATTATCTGCTAATTCTTTTTGAGTAATTCCCATCGGATTAAGGAATTCCTCCAAAAGCATTTCGCCAGGGTGTGTGGGCGGGCGGTGGGTAGGAACGCGAACCATTTTTCTTCTCCTGCTATCTTCTAGTGATAATCCACGATTTCAACTTGGTCAGGTCCATTTTCTGTCCAAATAAAACAAATACGGTACTGGTCGTTGATACGGATGCTGTATTGACTTTTTCTATCACCTGACAACGCTTCAAGCCGATTGTTGGGTGGGATTCTCAATTCGGCAAGCGCAGAAACAGAGTCGAGTTGGTCGAGTTTTCGAGCGGCTATTCTCCAAATGTTATTAGGGCAAATGCTTCTCGCCGCTTTGGTGTTTTCGCCGTTGAAAATATCTTCCGTGCCTGCGTTTTTGAAGGATTGAATCATATCTACATAATAGCACGGAAGTCATGCTATTTCAAGAGCTCAAAATTCAGCAAAGGGGCGTGCCAACTATGGTTTTAACTGCCATTTGCCTTATAACCGACTATATCTTGCAACTGTCAAAAACGCGTTGTAAACCTTGCAGCCGACCATCTAAACTGCAGATCATTGACTGCAATTTATCTTAACTCCTCCAGAATGTCAATAAGTGATTGTTCCAAATCTGGTAGATATGCGTTGAAACCGCCAGATTTGGGGGATAGCAAGGGTTCCTGATCGCCAGATATGGCGGTTGTCGGTTAAGTTTACCAGTCTTGGAACAGTCACTGTCCTCCTCTCTTGACACCCACAAAGGAAAGGTTAGAATAGAAACGCAGCGATGAGGCTCGCTGGAAACCGACCGAACCGCCTTTGATGGCTGATAGCCTCTGTCTTCAAACCGGAGACAGAGGCTTTTTGATTGAGATGTGGTTTCTTGAGAAAAATCTTTATTAGGAGAAAATCTATGGAATCGACAATTCGTTATGTGCACGCTCGCGAAATTCTTGATTCGCGCGGCAATCCAACTGTGGAAGTTGAAGTTCAACTTGAGAGCGGCGCTTTTGGACGGGCGGCTGTTCCTTCCGGCGCCTCGACCGGTATCCACGAGGCATTGGAACTGCGCGATGGCGATCAAAAACGTTACAGCGGCAAAGGGGTGCTGAGAGCAGTTGAGCATGTTAACAACCAGCTCGCCGACGCAATTCTGGGAATGGATGCCCTCGAGCAAACCGCCGTGGATCAGGCGATGCTCGAGCTGGACGGCACCCCCAACAAAAGCAAGTTTGGCGCCAATGCCATTCTGGGCATCAGTCTAGCAGTGGCGCGAGCGGCTGCCGATGAGGTTGGGCTGCCGTTGTACCGCTATTTGGGCGGCGTAACTGCCAGGGTATTGCCAGTGCCGATGTTTAACATCCTCAATGGCGGCGTACATGCCAATTGGCAAGGCACAGACCTGCAGGAGTTTATGATTGCGCCAATTGGCGCCCCAAGTTTCCGCGAAGCCTTGCGCTGGGGCAGTGAGGTTTATCACGCCTTGAAGGGTGTGCTGAAGAACAGCGGCTACACTACCGGCGTGGGCGATGAAGGCGGTTTTGCGCCAGCGCTCAAGACCAACGCCGAGGCAGTTGAGCTGATCCTCAAAGCCATTGAGAAAGCCGGCTATCAGCCTGGCGAACAGATCGCCATTGCCCTCGACCCGGCTTCGAGCGGTTTCTATGAAGATGGCTTTTACAACCTGCGGACTGAAGGCAGGAGGGTTAGCTCGGCCGAGATGGTTGAGATGTATGCTTCCTGGGTCAAAAAGTACCCAATTGTGGTTTTGGAAGACGGACTGGCGGAGGATGATTGGGAGGGCTGGAAACTGCTCAACCAAACCCTGGGCACACAAATTGAACTGGTTGGTGATGATCTGTTTGTGACCAATGTTCAACGTGTCAAACGCGGCATCGAAGAAAACGTTGCCAATGCCGTCTTGATCAAATTGAACCAGATTGGCACACTCACTGAAACCATCGCTACCATTGAACTGGCGCGCAAGGCGGGATGGGGAGCGATGGTCTCACACCGCTCGGGTGAGACTGTGGATAGCTTTATCGCCGACTTCACGGTCGCCATGGGCACAGGGCATCTCAAGACTGGCGCACCCTGCCGCGGCGAGCGGGTAGAAAAATACAACCAACTGATGCGCATTGAAGAGGAATTAGGCGAGGCAGCAATTTATGCCGGACGAAAGGCTTTCGTGCGTTGAACATCTGCGGCTGTTCAGGGGATGGGCGTCTGTTTCCAGCCTCCCCTCCAGATCGCCAGAGCTTTGAAAAAACTCACCCTCCTACGTGGCGGCAAAATAACTCTTTTTTGTATAGTTATGTGCCAAACATGACTCCTTAAGTGCCCTCGATTGTGAACCCTCTAGACCACGCCGCTTGATCTTTATTCGTTCCCGGGTTGGGTTATCTGTTCAGGGTTTTTCTCATGACTTTCTACAGCATTTTGTTTGAACGACCACAAGACCGCCTTCAGGAAATACCTGAAGCACCGGGCTTTTTTGTGGATTTGAATCTGGATCAGATCATCGAGACAATCACAGTCACAAAGCAGGAATACAACCTGAAATCGTTTTTCTATACCCCCCTTCACCACCCTGCTGCTGTCCGTTACCGGCATCAAGTGATGCAAGACCTCGAAAACCGGGTGCTTTTTGAGGCAGTGGTGACCTTTGCCCGACAGATGCGTGATATGCGCGAACATTTAACGCAGGCAGAGAAGTTGTATTACCCCTATCAAAAAAAGCGCTGGTTTTTGGATGCGGTGGATATTTACTGCGATGCTGTCCTCGCTCTGACCATATCACTGGACAAGATAGACTTAAAGTCGCGCGGCTTTCAGTCTTTTCGGGAATACCTGCGCGGTTACGTTGCTTCTGAGCGTTTCACTACACTGCGAGAAGAAACCAGCCAACTGCTTGCCGCGCTCGCCTGTGTGCATTACTGCGTGCAAATCAAAGGCAACGCGGTCAAGGTTCGCCGCTATGAAGGGGAAACAGATTACAGCGTCGAGGTAGAGCAAACATTCAAGAAATTCCAGCAGGGCGACGTCAAGGATTACCGCGTCCAGTTTCGCGAGCGAGTAGATATGAACCACGTCGAGGCAAAGGTGCTTGAGCTGGTCGCTCTTCTATATCCGGAAACTTTTGCCAGTCTGGACGAATTTTGTATCAAATACGAAGCTTATCTGGATGACGCCATCGCTGTCTTTGACCGAGAAGTACAGTTCTACATTGCCTATTTGGAGTACATGGACATCCTCAAACGACATGGGCTAAAGTTCTGCTATCCAAAAGTTTCAAACACCAACAAGGAAGTATATGTGGAAGACGGCTTTGACCTGGCACTGGCATATCAGCTCATGCGTCGGAACGCGATGGTCGTCTGCAACAGTTTTTATCTAAAAGACAGCGAGCGCATTATTGTCGTCTCCGGTCCAAATCAGGGCGGCAAAACCACCTTTGCTCGCATGTTCGGACAACTGCATTACCTTGCTAGTTTGGGCGTTCCAGTGGCAGGTAAAAAGGCACAGCTCTTCCTGTTTGACCAGTTGTTCACACACTTTGAAAAAGAAGAGGATATTGCCAACTTAAGGGGCAAGCTGGAAGACGATTTGATACGTATGCGCCAGATTCTGGAACAGGCAACACCAAGCAGCATTATCATCATGAATGAAATTTTCACTTCCACCACACTGGAGGATGCAATTTTCCTGAGCAAGAAAATCATTGAGGAAATCATCCGTCTGGATGCGCTCTGTGTATGCGTCACATTCATTGATGAGCTGGCTTCCTTGAGCGAGAAGACGGTCAGTATGGTCAGCACGGTGGTACCAGAAAATCCGGCACAGCGTACCTATAAAATTCTGCGCAAGCCTGCCGATGGGCTGGCATTTGCCCTCTCGATAGCCGAAAAACACCGCCTGACCTATCAACAATTACAGGAGCGCATCAAACGATGAAGGCTTTTTTGATGTACAAAGACCGTGATTTTGACTTGCATCAAGAATTGCCAGTCAACGCTGATGATTTGGTGCAAGACCTGGAACTCAATACGCTGTTCAACGCTATGGCGCTGGGCGATAAGTTTTTGCTGGAAGTGGCTAAGGTGGCAGTGCTGTGCGGCACAGACCATGCAGCGGATGCTATCCTTTACCGTCAAGCGGTCCTTAAAGACTGCCTGAAAAACCCCGCAGTTGTGCGGGAAATCTATGCCATTGCCATCGAGGCATTGGAAAGGGAGCGCAAGGTCTTCTGGGGCATCTTCAGTAAATATCCGGATGCTATTCTGCACCGCGCCGTGGAAGTGATGCAGATTTTTGTCGAGTTGCTCAAGCGGCTAAAGACATTGTCAGAGAAACACTCCGGACAGTTTGAGTCAGAAGGTTTTCGCACGTTCTTTGCCATGCTTAATCGTGAGCTGAGTGCTGAATACTTCGCTAGTATCCAGCATCATCTACGCGAGTTAAAATTTCGCGACGGCGTTCTCATAAGCGCCCAGCTAGGCAAAGGCAACCGTGGCGAAAATTACGTTCTGCGCAAACATACCGCCCAAAAGCGCAGTCTGATGGAACGGGTTTTCTCCCGCAAGTCGCGCAGTTTTACCTTCTACATTGCCGAACGCGATGAAAACGGTTATCGAGCGCTCTCGGAATTGAAAGACAGGGGAATCAATCTGGTTGCCAATGCGCTGGCGCAATCCACTGAGCACATCCTGAGCTTTTTCACGATGCTGCGCACTGAGCTGGCTTTTTACATCGGATGTTTGAATCTACATGAACAACTGAGCCAAAAAGGCGTTCCAGTCTGTTTCCCCCAGCCGATGCCTTTCCATGAGCGCCGGCACAACGGGCGAGAAATTCGGGACATTTGTCTGGTCCTGACGATGGAACAACCCGTAGTGGGCAACGACCTGAATGCGGATGAGAAAAATCTAGTCATCATCACTGGTGCCAATCAGGGCGGCAAGTCAACATTCTTGCGTGGGATTGGATTGGCACAGCTAATGATGCAATGCGGAATGTTTGTCACGGCAGAAACGTTCTCCGCCAATCTATGCGATGGCTTCTTTACCCACTTCAAGCGCGAAGAGGACGTCACTATGAAGAGCGGTAAGCTGGATGAAGAATTGAACCGCATGAGTGACATCATTGACTGGTTGACGCCCAATGCTATGCTGCTACTCAACGAATCGTTTGCTGCAACCAACGAACGCGAGGGTTCCGAGATCGCCCGCCAAATTGTCAGTGCCTTGCTGGAAAAACGCATCAAGGTGTTTTACGTCACCCATCTATACGATTTTGCCAGCCGCTTTTATCGTCTAGGACTTGAAGATGTTCTCTCACTCAGAGCCGAACGCGGGGTAAACGGAGAACGGACGTTCAAACTGATTGAAGGCGAGCCCCTGCCCACCAGCTTTGGCAAAGACTTATATGCCAGCGTATTTGAGAACGCTCGTCACACTTTTTAGCCCCTCAGTTATGCATGATAAGCTTGACAAGTCGCGCCTGACGTAGGATTGGTGTAAAATCTATCACGGCGACTGTGCGTCAGCCGACTCCAGGCTTAAGCCTTGTACCTATCGCTTGCGTAACGCAAACGAACGCCACCCTACTCCCCCATGATCTGTACCACCAGTTGGCGGTGACGCGGACGAATGTCAAAATCCACGTAGATAATCTGCTGCCAATCACCCAGGGTTAGGCGACCTGAAACAAAAGGCACGGTCAAATCAGCTTTTAGCAACGCCGCCCGAACGTGGCTGTGTCCATTACCATCCCCCCAACGCGCATTGTGCTGATAGGGACGGTTGGGCGAAACAATCTCATCAAACAGACGGCATAAATCGCTCAAAGCACCTGGTTCGTATTCAATTGTAGTTAATGCGCTGGTCGAAGAAGGACAGAAAACGGTCACAATGCCATTTTTCAATCCGCTCTTCGCCACCGCCTGTTCCACTTCAGCCGTAATATCGTGAATATCCGCATTTCCACGCGTGGATAACTTAAGATAGGTTGTCTGTACCATAAGAAATTAGCGCAGGGGACTGCCGCCTAAAGGCGGCAGAGGAATGCGCTCCTCCTTTCCTTGAAGATATTTTCCGGTATATTGAAATTGTCGAACGCTTGTGCTATACTCTCCTTGAGTTTTGAACGTTAACAACCGAGTGTATGAGGTTGCAGTCAGTAACCGGTGTCTGCGTAAAACACTCGCCGTAAATCTCACCCGCTTGGACGGAGCGGTCAGGCGGTAACGTGGGCGGCTGCGCCGTGCGCTGCCTGAGAAGCCGCTGCCTTTAGGCAACGGAGAACGTCACACGCTACACCACCTTTCCCCATACCCCGGTCCATTCTGGTAAGCGCGCCCATCCGTGGCGGCGAATTGCAGCCGCCAGCTCAGTGCCAAAGAAAAACTCTGTATAGGCAACCGCCTCCTCAACACTAGAGAACTGATAATCCGTCCGAATCACCTGACGGCTAAAACCCCAATTGTCTTCCAACCACTCATAATATTCTGCCAACTCTGCGGTAGGCGGCGCTGGCGTCAGACTGCCAGTAGTCATGGTTTCCAGAATAACCAACGCCCCGCCCGAAGCTGCTGCGCGGTGCATCTCCTCCAACACGAGTCCGATTTGCCGATGCCAATCAGTATCAAACCAGCCGCGCAGATGACCAATAGCCCAGCCGGCGATCACGACATCTGCCCAACGGTCAGGAACCGGCAACTGACGCATGTCCGCCTGCACTATGTGCCAGCAGCCGCCAGCTTTTTCACGCTGGACTTTCTGTTCGCGCAACATAGCCCGGCTTAGGTCAAGCGCCAGCACCTGCACAGCGCGCTCGGCAGTCAACAGCGGGATGCGTCCGCTGCCACTACCCAGATCAAGAACCCGCCTGCCGGTCAGCGGCGTGACCCGCTCCAATGCGGGCAAGAGATTCCCATCCACATCCTCAACCGCAATCATGCGATGGTACTCAGCCGCCTGCGTTGCATAAACATTTTGAAAGTGATCGGTCATCTTTTTTCCGCCACCACCAGATAAAAATCTCTTTCGTCCACTTGTTCCACCACACGCCAGCCATGTGCTTCCATACGTTCCGCCAGTTCCGCCGCAGGGGGTAACCGGTCTGCATGAAGGATTACTTCAGCATGGCCAGCGTGAATGGCATTGACCTGTTCACGCCCGATTACATGACTAACGACCAGCCGGCAATCCGGTGTTAAGACCCGCCAGAAAGCGTCCAGTGCCAGATCAAAATCCCAAAAATGTGGAAATACCCCGTGACAAAAAACCGCCTGAATACTCTCCGCTGCCAGCGGCAGCGCAAGCGCATCTGCCTGTACAGGCGAAAGAGCCGCATGAACAACCTTACCACGCATTCGTTTGAGCATCTGCCATGAAAAATCCAGCGCAATCACCCGAGCAGGGTGATGCTCTAACAATACCTGAGTCAGATGTCCCGTACCACAGCCCACATCCAGTATGCGGTCGCCGATACGCACATGCCCGGATGCAGCGATACGCTCCAACTTTTCTCTCATTCCTGGAGGTATTGGCAGCGCATCCCAATTTGCTGCCATGCGGTCAAACACTTTGCGGTGCGGATCAGGCAATGACAGGCAATACTCGCCCAGACGCCTTTTCGCGCGCTCACGCAACCCGTCAAGAGAATACAGTGCGCCAAACTGCTCCAATGCGAATGAAGCCGAAACTGCAGCCATACAACCCGCCTTAAACGGGTCATTGTGTTGCGCAATACCGGCGATCAAACCACCACAGTACGCATTGCCTGCGCCAGTAACATCCACCATGTTCTGCGGCCTGGCGGGCGGAAAATGCAAACGCAGCCCTTCCTGTGTTACCAACAGACTGCCCTGATCGCCCATACGCAAGGCTACCATGTGCGCCCCACCCTCCAGCATCCGCTCCGCTATTTTTTCAGGGTCATGCAATTTGGTCAATTGACGCCCTTCGCCTAAATTGGGCGACACGCAATCCACCAACTGCGCCAACTGACAGAAACGCTGCCAGCGCTCGGAAACACAAAAGGCATCCCACGGTTCCCAGAGGATAAAAGGATTGGCAAAGTTGCGTAACACCCTAACCCATTCTTCCACTTGCTCCGGTGAGCAATGCAAATGAACACCCTTCAGCGAACGGTATGCTTCAGGAAATTCTCTTGGAGTCGGGATTTGCCCAGCCATTTGATGAAACGAAGTGCGAAAAACCTCATTACGCGTCCCGTCCGTCTCAAAAAGCTGCCAGGCGCGCGGTGTTTTGCAGGGGCGCATCAACACCCCTTGCAGGTCAACATGCGCCGCCAGATCATCCCATAAGTGCGGAGAAAAATCCTCCCCCACGAACGAAACAATACCGACCCAATCCCACCAAACGCGCATTCCCATCACCGCATGGGTCGCGCCGCCTCCTAGCGTTGCCATGCGACTTTGACCATCCGGCAGGATGATGTCATCAATAATAATCGAGCCGATTGAAATCAACCACTCAGGCAAGTCCGTCATACAACACCTGATAAAACCGCTCACGATCAATGCTCACGCCAACATCTACGTTTGCAGGTTTTCGCTGGTAGCCGCTAACGTCCGCCACTGTACGCCCACGCGTCCATTGACCATACAGCTCAATCCAGACATGCATGGGGCGCGTCTTTACGAGTGTAGGGTCAATTGCTGCCGCCACGGCGCAGGCATCAAAAATTTGCCCATCCGTCCCTAAATGTTCACGAAACCAATCTATCTCTCGCTGCATAAGACGAGCCGCAATCTGCGCTTGAGGCGTCCCCAGCGCAAGCGTCTTTTTCACTACCTCTTCGTTTACCGGCGCCTGCGAGGTGACCTCAAGCCCGATCATCGTCATTGGGATGCCGGAAGAAAAAACGATATGTGCCGCTTCTGGATCAGCCAGCACGTTGAATTCCGCCGAGGGCGTAACATTTCCCTCATATAAAGCCCCTGCCATCATAATAATGCGCGGGATGCGCTGCGCCAAGCGGGGTTCGAGACGCAGCGCCAGCGCCAGATTGGTCTGCGGACCAACAGGCATGTAAACAGTCTCTGCCCCATGTGGACCAAGGTAGTACTCAATTAAAAACTGAACTGCATGTTTGGGCTGGGCGATCAGAGCAGCCGGCGGAAGGGGTAAGGTCTCCGACTGATACCGATGCGTTGGGATTGGCGGTCCTATTAATTGGCTATGCGCACCCGAGTAAACCGGGACAGATGTCAGACCGCCTGCTTGCATAACACGCAATGTATTGTCCAGCGTCACTTCCAGCGGCGCGTTACCATGGGTTACCGTTACGGCGACCAGTTCCAGCATCGGATGATGCCCGGCAAGCAGAATCGCCACCGCATCGTCGCCGCCGGTATCCACGTCCAGAATCACCTTTTGCGGCATTACAATTTATCTCCAAGACACGGTCTATTGGCGCTGGCTGCGGTCACTGCCTGAACAAAGGCGGCAATACGTCCCTCATCCCACTCCTCCAGCAACCCCTTACGCGTCCACCCGCCTGTTGTCTTGAACGCGCCGCTGACAATTACACCATCGGCATATTCAACAAAGCGGCTGATATTTTCCGCCGTTGCACCACCGCCCAACAGTAAAGGCACACCCAGATTGGCTGAACGCACCTCCGCCAACATGCGTAATGACTCATCCGGCGATAAACCGGTCAATATCAGTGCATCAGCACGCCCAAAAACTGCCGCCTGACGCGCTTCCTCAACCAACGGACGGCGCCCAAGCGGCTCGCCCGTGCGATCATAAACATCCGCCAGAATCTGGATATCCTCTGCGTTAAGCTGCGCACGATATTGAACAGCTTCATAGGCGCATCCTTGAAGAATACCCTCTGCCTTGACCATTGCGCCTACATAGACTTTCAGGCGCACAAACTGCGCGCCAACTGCTTGCGCAACTGCCAGCGGCTCGCGCGCGCCATGACTCATCATGCATACTCCCAGCGTTAGGTCGGGAAACTCCCGCCGCAACGCCGCTCCAATCACCGAAAGCGCCGCCACAGTATGCGGCTGAATAGAAGGGGACAGCGGCGTATCCGCCGTATCTTGAATATACAATGCCCTCACACCAGCCCGCCAGGCTTTTTCCGTATTACGCAGAGCATGGGTTACTGCCGTCACAACCGGCTGAGCGGATGGATGGCGCGAGCCTGGCAGCGGGGGTAGATGGAGCGCGGCAATCACCTCCAGACCACCGCGCTCAAACAAACGAGAGACGCTCATGGCTGCTTCCATGAGGTCCATATTTCGCTGGTGCGAATGCGGCTGATTCCGCCGCCGCCTTCGGTGCTGCGACCGCCAGTGAAATTCCTGAAAAATGGCTCGCCAATTACATCTGCCCGATAAGCAGCGAATAACTCTCCAGGAACAGCCGCGATCAAAGGTGAGAACATCTCTGCAACGCGGGCAATCGGCAGTAAACCATCTGCCAGAGCGGCCAGCTCTGCAGCATCTTTTGGGGCAACTACTGCCAATCGCCGTCCAATGGTTTTTGCCGCCACCGCAGCTTCCAGCGCGCGCGAGTAATCACGATCAGCAGCGGTAATGATAAACGTGGGCGTATCCACTGCGCGGGCAAAGTATTGCAAATGACACCATTCTTCGGTTTCCTGTCCTAAAGCTGGGTCACCAGAAGCCTCCAGCACCTTCGCAGCCGAAAACAGCGCTGTTGCAAAATTTGGTCCGCCGCCAACAAAGACAAACTCCGCAGCATCTTTCCAATCCTGCGCCAGCTTCAACGCAACGTCATCACAGGCGGCAATTGTTTGCTCCAGCGCATCCGTCAATCCCAAAATCTGTTTACGCACTGCGCCGGCATCCGCCGAAGACAGCGCTCCGCGCACCTCGCCAAGCCGCACCGCCATCAAGAGTAACGCAACCTGATTGGCAAAATATGAACGCACGCCGGGGATGTGTTGACCGGGCGGGTCCTGGAAAGGCGGCGTTGGAACCAACAGGGTATGCTGAGCAGTTGCAGCTACCCGGCTGCCGGGTGTAGCGGTCAAAGCCAGGGTAGTCGCGCCTGCTTCGTTTGCCATCGTCAACGCTTCTACCGTGCGCGCCACTTCCCCTGAAACCGAAATCCCAATGACAAGATTGGTCTTTGGACCAGTTTGCGGAATAAACCCGGCTGCATAGCGGGCAAATTGCTGCGCCGTCATCGGCTCAGTTGGGATTCCGGTAAGCGCTTCAAACGCCAGTTCACTGCCCAACGAAGCATGATGGGAATCGCCGCAACCAGTGACAAACAAACGCTTCACTGAAAGACAAAGCTCATGATTGAGCGCGGTACGTACTGTCTCATCCAACGGATCAAAAATCTCCCGTAATTGAGCAGGCAGGCTGCGCACCTGATTCACCATACCGTTCATCAGAAATCCTCCTAAACAAAGATAGTTTCAACATGATTTTGAAGCACAGAGAGCCGCCTCTGGGCTTCTGCGCGAAGGTCCACTGTGACCGTCGGAACACCGACCTGCTGCACCGCAAATGAAGCCGCCACACAGCCATATAAGCCAGCGGTACGCAGATCACCACTCTCCACCCAGCCAACCAGAAAGCCACCACAAAATGCGTTGCCAGCACCGACTGGGTCAACCACTTCAACCGGCACAGCAGGAATACGATACACTCTTCCTTCATCTTGTCGGCTGACCAACGCGCCTTGTACGCCCATGCGCAGCGCAACAATTTGCGCTCCATGAGCAAGCAAGCCTTGTAGCAATGCCAATGGCTCAGCGTCCCCAAGAAGCGAGGATGCTTCCTCTGTGTTGGGCGAAAAGATATGCGCTGCTTTCAGCAACACTCTTAATTCATCCGGGTCAAGCAAGCGCTCAGCGGGCTTAAACGGCTCAACACTGACTATCCCGCCCAGATGGCGCAAGCCAGCGATGAAATCCAGGTCAGCTTCAAGCGGATGAATCCCCAGATGGAAACCACGAGCATACCGGTAGGTTTGTGGAAGGTACTCCAGCTTACGCGTCAACTGAGCGCCAATCACTACACCTGGCACGCGCCAGACTTGTGTTCGTCGTCCGTGTTCTTCCAATACCTGCCATGCGCGCGGGGTTGGAAAGTCTGTCAGTCGCAATCCGCTGGTATCTACCCCGCTGGTGCGCAACCAATCCATTGCCTCTGCAGGAAGATCTGCGCCAACTCCCGCCACCAACCCAACAGAATCTGACCAAAGCCGCATCCCAAATGCCGTCTGTATGCCGCCGCCGCCCAGCACACCCATTCGTGTCTGACCATTCGGAAAAACAATATCATCGAGAATAATGCCAAACGTCACGTACTCAACCGACATCAGACTTCCTCGCCATGTTGATCAAGAAATCTCTCTACTGTAGAATAATCAGGCAATCCACCACGCGCTCCCAGCGCTTGAACCGAGAGCGCAGCCGCTGCGCTGGCAAAGCGCAAACAACGTCGCAGCTCCCAGCCTTCCAGCCAGCCCACCAGAAAAGCAGCATGAAAACAATCACCGGCGCCCGTCGTGTCCACGACCGGCACACGAAACGCAGGATGCTGACAAACTTCATTCTCCGTAGCCGCCAATACGCCAGAAGCTCCCAGCGTAACGACTACCGCTTGTAAACCGGTTTTCAACAACCGCTGCACCCCATTCTCGAGCGAATCAACACCAGTAGCCAAGCACAATCCATCGCGGCTTAAAAAAGCAATGTCACTGTTACATAGCGCGAACTCAAGATCAGCGCCTCTCACCGGGCAGCTTCCTTCCACGTCCACCACCACCTGCCCCCCACCGGAACGCACTGCGCGGCTGAAACTTTCAAACCATTCCGAAACCCGCGGCAAAGCGTAACCCAGACGCGAGAACGACAAAGCTTTCAGCACTTCCTCTGTTAGAGGCGGCTCAGCAAAATTGGAGACTATCAAAATTGTTCGCTCGCCTCCTGGTGTAAGCAAGATAACGGTAAAATCGCTATTGGCGCCCTCCACCTTGACAGCATACCGACTGTCTACACCAAAACGAGCAAAATCCTCCAAAACCACCTGCGCAAGATCGTCATCGCCCAGATACCCGCTCCACCCTACCTGTAAACCAAGCCGCGCCGCAGCGCAAGCAGTATTTGCCACCAGTCCGCCAGCCAGCCGCCCGGCAAAAGTTGTTTCCAGTTTTTCATCCAGCAGTGGCAGGCGCGGCACACGCAGCATCAGGTCAACTGCCGAACCGCCCAGGCAGAAGAGATCATAGATCATCGCAGTGTTTTGTAAAGGGTTTCTTTCCACAGTGGAATGTTAATCTCCCAACACACCTCGACATTCGGCGGCTTATTCAGTACGCCAAGCTGGTCCACCACTGTCATCCCACGCGTCAGCTCGCTGGTGGTTTCTACATCCACATAATGTTTGCTCTTACGCGTGCAGACCGACGGATCCAATGCAATTGCCATCGTCACCGGATCTGGCAGGGGCAGAAAAGGATCATGCAGCCACTCCTGATTGGTAATAATCGCCTGACGATTACAATCAATGGCAAAATCCGCATATACCGTACCAAACGAACGCACGTATTCAATGTCCTCTTTGTCCAGATTTGCCTCACCTCGACACAATTCCCATCCCACCATTGTCAAGGGCAACCCGGAATGGAATACCATGCGCGCTGCCTCAGGATCTACCCAGATATTGTACTCGGCAGCAGGAGTGATATTGCCTACTGTACAGGCTGCCCCTCCCATTGTATAACATTGCGGAATCTTTTCTACCAGATCAGGTGCTAACTGCAAAGCAGCGGCAATATTTGTCAGAGGGCCGAGTGTAACCAGCGTGATCTCGCCTGGATACGCCCGAACAGTCTCAATCAAAGCCTCAACAGCATGTCGTTCTGCAGGTGGACGCTTGGGTGGTGGATAATTCATTCCACCCATCCCATCGGGGCCATGAAAGAAAAACGCATAGTGAGGCTCACGCAAATAAGGGCGTGCCATACCATGATAGACAGGGGTATCTTTTCCACATAGCTCGACAGTATAGCGTGCATTCACGCTGCACATCTCCAAAGGCACATTACCAGCCACTACAGAGATTCCTTCAACATGAACGTCAGGACAGCGCAGCGCCATGAGAATCGCTACAGCATCATCCGAAGCGGTATCCGTATCAATCCAGAAACGACGCATCACTCTCTCCTTTTCTCAGGCAAGATAACTGGTCATCTTATTTTGTCAATCGCTCCTTAATCAACTTCAGAACACCCGGCGCATCAACACCTACACACACAGAGACTGGCTGACGCTGACCAAGTTGACCACGCCGGTCAGCAATCGTCTGACCGAAACCATACCCGCTGGTTTCAACATAAACCGGCACCTTTTCCACTTCAAATAGTTCAGGAACTAACACATAAGCCAGCGCAGAAGGATCATGAGTGTGAATATCACCACCCATGCCATACGCTTGGTCGTGATATGCCTGATAGCACGGCAAAATCGCGTTCAACAGATGCCCTGCCGGGTTGTCTGCTTTTTTGATTTCGTCCAGATACTGCCGGGTCTGAATCACCTTGAGCGTCACATCCAGCCCAACCATGACTAGCGGCAACCCCGCGCTGAAGACAACTTCGGCAGCATGCGGGTCATGGAAGATATTTGCCTCTGCAACTGGAGAAATATTGCCGCCCGCTCCAATAGAGCCACCCATAATGACCACCTGCTCCACCAGTTCAACAATGCGCGGCTCCAGGCGCAGCGCCAGCGCCACGTTGGTCAGAGGCCCCACTGCCAGCAACGTCACCTGATGAGCATACTCTAATACCTTTTGCGCAATGAACTGAGCCGCCGAAATATCCAGCCATTTCCCTTTTGGCGGCGGGGGGTTGGTGTTTCCCACGCCATCTTCGCCATGCACTGCCGTCCCCAACATTTGCGCCTCAACAATCAACCCACAGTCGCTGCCGCGTGCAACCGGAATATGGTCGTTGCCTTCCAGCTCCACCAATCGCAGCGCATTCAACGCCGTTGCATAACCGCTGGCGTTGCCAAATACGCTGGTTATACCAATCACTTCCAGTTCCGGGGATCGCAATGCCGCCAGTATCATCATAGCATCATCCACGCCGGGGTCGGTATCAATGATCACCTTTTTTCGCATTTTCTTACCTCGTTTCAACTCAAATCAGCGATCACCCGAACCCATACCTCACGGGCACGGGGACCATCAAATTCACAAAACAGGACACTCTGTGAACTGCCTAAAAGCAATTTGCCTTCGGATACCATCAGCATTACACTAACACCAACCAATGTGGATTTAATATGCCCTGCGGCATCGGCAGGCGTGTCGAACGTATGGTGAAAGTCCACGCGCGTTGGTACCAGCCGGCGCAATTCAGAAAGAATATCCAACGAAGTATTTGGATCAATCGCCGAGTTGACCGTTAAGCCGGCAGTTGTATGGGGAACGAAAAGAAAGCACACTCCTTCTTTCACCCCGCTTGCCTGCACCGCAGCATTTACCTGATCAGTAATATTCACTAAAGTTTCATTGGGCGGGGTTTGCAATGGAATCTTGGTAAACAACGAACGCTCCTTTCTATGCCAGAAATGGCACTTGCACATTGAATATACGCAACAACTCCTGAACCTCTTGCAGCGTTGCTACCTGCCGCCCTGAACCAAGTTTGCGCACTTTAGCTGCTCCAACCGCGTTAGCAAAGGCAACAACTTGCTCTGGCTGCCAGTTATGCAAATAGCCATAGAGAAAGCCGGCAGCAAAAGAATCGCCCGCCGCTGTCGTATCCCGCACAGTCACCGGGTAACCAGGGTGTTCAACTTGATTTTCCGCAGTACACAACACACATCCTCTTGCACCGCGCTTGACACAGACCAGCTCAGGACCGTGACTCATAATCTCTCGGACACCCTCCAAACCTTGTAAGCCGCCACTTAACAGAGGAATCTCTTCCTCTGTCAACAAGATGCCGGTACAATAGGGAAGCAAATTAACCAATCGAGAACGCTCAATTGCTGCAACGTAAGGGCCCGGGTCAAAGAATACTGGACACCCAACCGCATGAGCAAATGCCATACCATTTACCATCGTCTGGCTCAACCGCTCTTCTTGCAACGTGTATCCCCAGGCAATCACCGCATCCGCTGCGCGCAACACTTCCCGCCAATTCTCTGAAAGCTCCACCAGCGAACCCTGACCATACTGCCCAAGAAAGACATGCTGACCCTGCTCATCTACCAGCACCAGAACAGTGGTGGTCGTACTACCCGCCTGACGCAATACATGAGAAATATTCACCCCTTCAGCCGCCAACGCCTGCATAGTCAGATTCCCAAACTCATCTGCGCCCACTACTCCTAATGCCTGCATGGTCATACCCAGCCGAGCCCCGGCGATGAGAAAATTACCCGCTCCGCCCGGCTCAATCTGGATACTGCGAACAATCTGATGCTGCCCGGCAACAACTGGAAGGCGTTGGATCGTCGTCACCATGTCCGCCACAAGGTCACCAAAAGAAACTACACAAGGTTGTTTTTCTGCCATGTTTTGCCTCAAAGTCTCTAACCTTCACAATGCCTCAAGAAGTCTCAATGTCACAGAGCGAAGCTCCCCATCTACCGTTCTGTCCACTAAATTACTCAAATAAGCCAGCGCTGCCTCCCGCCCCGGCATACCCAGCCCAGCGCCCCAAGTCGTAGTAGCCAGCGCTCCAAGCGCTGCTGCCAGACCCGCACAAAGAAACGCATCCCAACCTCTCAACCAGCCATAAATCAAGCCAGCACAAAACGCATCACCGGCGCCAGTGCTGTCCACTGCCTGCACTGGAAAAGCAGGTAAGCGGACGAATTGCTTTTGATCTGCCACCAGACAACCCTTGTGCCCAAGTTTCAAACCCACCATACGCACGCCACGTTCCAGCAGGTATGTAGCAATGGTCTGCGGCTCAGTTAGCCTGAATGCAAAATTTGCCTCCTCGATTCCCAAAACACACAGCGAAAGACGGGGCAGCAAACGGTGCACTTCTTCGGCATATTGGCGTGCCGGTTCGCTCATCAAGTCCAGACTGATCGGGATACTGCGCTCCTCTGCCATCGCCACCGCCCGCCAGAGCGCTTCTCTTTGGGAATTATCCAGTAAAGCGTAGGCGGAAAGTTGTAACAAAACTGCCTCATCAAACAACACAGCAGGGATCGCTTCAGCTCGCAACAAACCGTTTGCGCCACGACAAGAGAACATCGTGCGTTCGCCGTCCGGGGTTATAGCGATAAAAGCAATACCGGTTGCAGCTTGCGGATTGCGCTGCACCCCCATCAGATTGATGCCCATCGCTTCCAGGTCCGGCAAAACTGCCTGCGCCCAGACATCCTGTCCAACACAGGCAATCAGAGCAGCAGACACCCCAAAGCGTCTCAATGTGATCGCCGTGTTACAGATTCCGCCGCCAATGGAGGTAACCAGGCGATTGGCAAGACCATCCCCACCCGGCTTTGGCAACTCACCCACCAATTGCAGAATCGCATCTAGATTAATATCTCCCAATAACACAACCCGCCCGCTCATTCCATTCCCAACTCCCTGGCAGCCCGACGCGCAGCTTTCACGAATTCAGCTACCCGATGCAAGTCTTTCGCAACTGGATCACCAGGAAGGTTGGTAGCCGTGTTCGAATCAACCCCCCAAGGGCGGACAGCGGCAATCGCCTCTGCCACATTCTCCGGGCTTAACCCGCCTGCTAGAATAACCGGCACCGGGGCTGCATCCACAATCCGGCGGCTAATACGCCAGTCATGTGTTTGACCCGTGGCACCAACACCCGGTAACCCGCTGACCTTCGTATCCAAAAGTAACAAATCGCAAACCTCAGCAAAACGAAGCGCAACTTCAACGCTCTCGTCGCCTACTACCGGAACGGCTTTCATTAAACCAACATCTTCTGGAAGTTGGCGCCGCAGCTCCGCCATTGCCTCAACTCCCACCAATTCCGGGTCGCTGGAAATGTGAACAATATCCGGCTGAACAGCCTCAGCCATACGCAAAATCTCTACAACATCAGAGGACATTGTCAGTGCCACAAGGCGCGTTTGTGGCGGGAGTGCTTGGCAAATCTGCCGCGCCTCAGCGAAATCCAGCTCACCATACACCTCGCCATAGCGACCGGCGACCACCCCAATATGATCAACGCCTGCCTCAACCGCGGCGAGCGCATCTTGCAAATGGGTAAAAGCATAAATCTGAACGATCATGCCGGGTAAAACGCCACTCGTCTGCCGGGTACGCGTTGATTGAGACGCTCCAGACGCTGGGCGATCTCTTGTTTGACGCGTTTCTTATCAATGGTCAACAACTTCCGCTCACGCATCAATATCTTGCCAGCACAAATAACCGTATCCACATCCGATGCACGCAAAGAATAGACAAGATTCGCCGCCGGGTTATAACGAGGATACAGGTGTACGCCATCCTGACGCAAGAGAACAATATCTGCCAGTTTGCCCGCTTGCAAATCGCCCAACTGGTCTGCCATACGCAGTACCTGCCAGCCGCCATGAAACATGATTTCCAAAACATCACTAACCGGCATTACTGTTGGGTCTTGTGCCAGATGCTTCTGCGTTAGTGCCAGCAAGCGCGCCTGTTCATACAGGTCAAGCGTGTTATTGCTAGCCGCCCCATCGCTGGCAAGTCCAATCGGGATGCTTGCCGCGCGCAGTTTAGTCAGCGGAGCAGTTCCCATACCAGCTTTCATATAGGTTTTGGGAGCCTGTGCGATGCCAGTTGGCAACTTTGCCAGCATCTGGATGTCCTCATCCGTCGGAAACAAACAATGCGCTAGTATGGTCGGTACATCCAGCACACCAGTCTCTTTCAACAGTTTCACTGGTGTCATGCCATACTCCTTCAGGCTAAGTTGCACCTGCTCCAGTGTCTCAGAGACGTGAATGTGAATGCCGACACCCAGCTCCTGCGCTTTTTTCGCCGAAAGGCGCAGGAAATCCGGGCCCGTCGTATAAGGGGCATGCGGGCCCAGCCAGGTAACAATTCGTCCACCCGCTGCACCTTGCCAGCGGCGGACAAAATCCACCGTCGCATTCAGTTTTTCCTCTCCTTCATGCCCAAACACTGCCCAAACCAGATTTGCGCGCATGCCCGAATCGCGCACCGCTTCGGCAACCTGATCCATAAAAAAGTAGTGATCTGCAACTGCGGTGATGCCGTTTTCTATCATCTCGGCAATACCCAGTAATGCCCCCCAATAAACATCTTCTGGGGTCAGGTTCGACTCTAATGGGAAGATGTAATCATTAAACCAGGAAGCCAGCGTGACATCTTCCACCAACCCACGAAACAACACCATTGGCACATGCGCGTGGGTGTTCGCTATCCCAGGCACTGCCAGCAAACCCTTTGCAGATAAAAGCTCTTTTGCATTATCAGGATTAATGGAACCCGCAGCGGCAACCTGGATGATGACACCCTCGCGAATGGCAATATCCTGATTAAGATCTAGGGTTGTTTCTCCTTCCCTCAGGTGTAAAATATCACACCCCTGTACCAGCAGGTCTATCATCACCGCCTCCGCACCAGATCAAATAATCCCTGTGCTACCTTATCAAAATCCAAAGCTGGATTTGATTTCTTGAGTTGTTGAATAATGGACGGATCAAAGGCTACAATACCCCTCCACGCACCGGCAATAGCGCAAGCCATCGCCCCAACAGTATCCGCGTCTCCTGACAGACCCGCTGCGTAAATGGCAGTTTGTTTGGGATCGCCTTCTGCCATCGCCAAAACACCAAAAGCACACGGAACAGCCTCTGTAATCGCCAACCCTGCACCGATCACATCATACATTTCTTGCAAGCGTTCACGCTCTGAGCGATGGGAACGGGCAATTTCAACGGCAATTCCGATTCGTTTTGCGATAGATGCCCCCATCCAGGGGGTACCATACGCCAGTCCCATTTCGGCAGCCTTCTGCCCAGCTGTAATGATTCCTTCCAACTCTGCGTCTAACGGCATGGCTGCTGCCACTGCACCAGCAATCGCCGCCGCACCGGAAACTGCCACATCTGTATTGTGGGTCGGTATGCAAGATAAATAAGCATCTTTGACAGCACCTTCCACATCGCCCGGATGGATCAACCCAACTACAGAAACCCGCATGGATGCACCATTGGTGTCTCCAAAGCGACCGGTTTGATACAAATCTACACCACGCTTAATCGCCTGAACGGCTCTGCGGGTGGACGGTCCCACATACATGGAAGCATCTCCACCGATGCGATCATACCAGTTACAAATGGCGCGCGCCACACCTTCCACCGTCACACCACCATCGGCAATCATCGCTTCTGCAAGCGCCACTGCTTGTTCAGTATCATCGGTCACCTGGCCGGCACGCAGCCCCCGATGCACCGGGTGAATTTCAGGCGCATCCAAAAACTGAGTAATCCAACCGCCAAAATGCTGCCACGTTTCTAGGGGGCGCATTAAAGCCGGCATAGCCCAGGCATCTCCCAGCGCCTGACCATACAAACCACCCTGGATTTTGCTTAATAAAGTCTGACCTTGCATGATGATATACTCCTATCAGGTTATCTTTCGGAAGCGCAGGACAGGAATTGTTCACTCCGGTCAGCCAACCGCTTGGCCGGGGTGACTTGTCTAAAAGTAAAGAATCGCTTGCTTATCCAGTCTCATGGGGACGCGCACCTCGAGCTTGCAATTCCGCCAGATGCCGCTCCTGGAATTTGCGCGCACGTTCCAGATAAATAGCGCGCTTGCGTAGCGCATACACGACCAAAGCGACAATCGTAGCCACATAAGGGATCATCTGCACCCACATGGAAGGCACCTTCAATGAACCAAGTTGATTCGAGAGCGCATCAAAGAAACCAAAAAGAACAGCCGCAATGAATGTCCCCCAAGGAGTACGTCCGCCGAGAAAAACTGCTGCCAGCGCAATGAACCCGCGACCGGCTGTCATTTCCCGCTGGAAAAGTGTCAGGTACGCCATTGAGAGATTCAACCCGCCCAGTGATGCCAGCGCACCGCTGATGAGAATCGCATACAGACGCATCAGACGCACGTTAATACCCAGCGACTCCGCAGCCACCGGATTCTCCCCCACAGCGCGCAGGTGCACACCAAACGGGGTGCGATAAAGCATTACTGAAGTGAGCCAGGTCAGGAGCACCCCAAGATATACGAAAATATTGTGCCCGCTTACAATCGTCCCCAGCACCGGCATGTCATGAATCATTGGGATCGTTACATTCGGCACTGCACCGCTGGCAAGCGTGGATGAGTTGCCTTTATCACCGGTCAGGACATACAGAAGAAAAATCGTTCCACCTGTCGCCATAATGTTCAGGGCAATACCTGCCAAAAACAGATCAGTTTGCAGGTACAGATGAAAATACGCCAGCAAAGCAGCAATCAGAATACCTGATAGGATGCCTGCCAGCACTCCCAAAAACACACTTTTGGTATAGGCGGAAATCACCACTCCGGTAAACGCCGACGTCAACATAATGCCTTCCAGCGCAATATTGGTTGCGCCAGCCAGCTCAGACACCAATCCACCAAGCGCCGGCAGGATAAGCGGTGTGCTGATGCGTAGTACACTGGCTACAAAAAAAGCACTGAAAATACCGCGCAAGACCAGCTCAACCATTTTCACCTCCTTCAAGCGCAGCCGCATTCTGCCCATTCGCCGACCGCCGCGCCGCCACGCGTTGCTGAATGACCGGTAACAACCCTTCGGCTGTAACCAGCAGGATGATAATCGCCTGAATGACCAGCACCATCTCACGGGACACATCTGAAGCACGTTCCATAACATCCGCCCCCGCTCTCAGATACCCGTAAGCCAGTCCAGCCAGCGGAACAAACAGCGGATTGTTGCGCGCCAGCGTTGCCACCACAATACCCTCAAAACCCATTCCCAGAGAAATATTCATGATCAATTTGGTATGAATCCCCATCGCCAGATGTGCGCCTGCCAATCCACCAAAAATGCCACTGATTGCAAACACCAGAATAATGGTACGTTTTGTATTGATCCCGCCATAGTTGGCAAACTTGATGTTGGCACCAATCATGCGCAACTCATATCCAAAGGGCGTACGGAACATCATGTAATATGCAGCAATAAAGGCGGCAATCATAATGTATAGCATAATCGTCACATTCGTTTGCTGCGAAAAGCGGGTATAAATTTCACCCATAAATGGCGGCACAAAGCTGGGCAGAACCCCTGCTTTCGGAAAGAAATCCGAGGCGTTATACCCTGCGTTCGGCGGTTTAATGTGGAAGATTAGAAAATAATCGTAAAGCTTCAATGCAATCGTGTTCAACATCAGTGTAGAGACAATTTCATTCGCATTCAGATGTGCCTTAAGGTACCCAGGAATCCAACCATAAATAAACCCCACCGCTGCAGCAGCCAAAAGTGCCACTGGAATACGCAAAATACCCGGTAATGGTACAAACAGAGCAATTGCCCCTGATACCAATGCCCCTAGCAGCAACTGACCTTCTGCACCCAGGCTGAACTGCTTGGACTTGAACGCCACTGCAACCGCCAGTCCCACAAAAATTAATGTGATGGACTCCTCCAGCCAATCACCAAAACGGTTGAATTTGGACAGCGGACCTGTCAGAAAAGCCTTATAAGCACCGATTGGATCTTCTGAAACTAGAAGCGTAATAATAAAACCCAAAAGCAGGGCGGCTACCACCGCCAGCAAAATGCGCAGAAACTCGCGTACTGCTGGTATCCTCAGAATTTTCATAGATACGCCTCCATTTCCTCTGGTGTTTGGCGCTTTAATCCAAGCATGTAAAGACCCAACTCTTCCTCAGATACCTCTTGAGCATTTGGAAAGACGCCAGTGATTTCTCCTTCATACATGACAATAATTCGGTCAGAGAGGCTCATCACCTCCGCAAGATCCGCAGAGACCAGAAGCACACCCGTCCCAGCCGTACGTTTGCGCACCAGTTGATCGCGGATAAATTCTGTAGCGCCTACATCAATGCCACGCGTCGGTTGAGCTGCAATGAGAATATGTGGGTTAAACGAAAATTCTCGTGCCACAATGACTTTCTGCATATTTCCCCCTGAAAGAGATGAAACCGGTAACAAACCGCTGGGCGTGCGAATGTCAAACTCATCAATCAAGGCTTCGCCTAGTTTGTTTACCTGCTTGTAGTCTATTAGCAAACCCTTACGATATGGTTTATTGTAATAGCGGTCTACAATCACATTCTCGTTAATGGACGCCGTAAGCGCCAAACCATTGGTCAGACGGTCTTCTGGAATATGTGCAACACCCG
Organism: Anaerolineaceae bacterium; assembly: GCA_034434695.1. Lineage (GTDB taxonomy): Bacteria > Chloroflexota > Anaerolineae > Anaerolineales > Anaerolineaceae > DYEC01. The sequence goes on along the minus strand of DAOTYY010000088.1, from coordinate 21,088 downwards.
CCAGGCGAACCTCGCGCGGTGTACGGTTGAGGATATCCTTACCATCAATCAAAACGCGCCCCGAAGCCGCCGGACGCAAACCAGTCAGCACCTCCACCAGCTCGGTTTGACCGTTTCCCTCAACACCTGCCACCCCCAAAATCTCGCCAGCATACACATTGAAAGACACGCCTTTCAACATCGAGCGTCCCGTTTCAGAAACATACGAAACGTCCTGAACTTCCATGACCTTTCTGCCACGTTGCACTGGAGGTTTATTGACCTCAAGGAAGACATCCCGCCCAACCATCATACGCGCCAGACCTTCGCGCGTGGCTTCCGCCGTAGGCAGCGTACCCATAACTTTGCCATTACGCATGACGGTCACCCGATCTGAGATTTCTTTCACCTCACGCAATTTATGTGTGATGAAGATTACCGTTTTGCCTTGCGCTACCAGTTTGCGAACGGCACGGAAGAGATCCTGCGTCTCCTGAGGGGTCAGCACAGCAGTCGGCTCATCCAGAATCAAAATTTCTGCGCCGCGATACAGCGTCTTGAGAATCTCCACGCGTTGACGCATGCCAACATTGACTGTCTCAACAACAGCATCAGCCTCAACCTTCAAACCATACTGCCGCGAAAGTTCTTCAGTTATCCGAATCGCCTCAGCCTTGTCCAGCAGCCCTCTGCGAGTAGGTTCTTTCCCCAGCACAATATTTTCGGCAATTGTAAAGGAAGGCACCAGCATGAAGTTCTGATGAACCATACCAATACCCGCTGCGATTGCATCATCCGGGGAATGAAAATGTACCGGCTTACCCTCAATAAGAATCTCACCAGACGTGGGGTGTTCGAGCCCATACAAAACTTTCATCAGCGTGGTCTTTCCTGCGCCATTTTCACCCACCAGAGCGTGAATCTCGCCGCGTTCTACTGAAAAGTTAACCCCATTATTGGCGACTACCCCGTTGGGGTATATCTTAACAATGTTTCTCATTTCAACTAAAGCCGCCATGCCACCTCCTGGCTAAATTTAAATTCGGCAGGGGCTTTGTATCGCCCCTGCCGAGAGGGCTACCAGAGATTATTTAAAAACAGTCTCAACTGTGATTTTGCCTTCCAACAGGGCTTTTTCCGCTTCATCAACTTTGGCTTTCACATCGGCTGGTGTAATCTCGTTATAGTAATCGTTCTTGGCAAGTCCAACACCGCCTTCCTTAACACCCAGGGCTTCCGCCTGTCCATAAGGCAGTTTCCCTTCAAGATGAAGCTTTAGAGCGCGATACAGGCTGTTGTCCACATTTTTCATCATAGAGGTAATGATAACCTTAGCCTGTTCAGGATCAGTATCCTTGATGATGGTATACTGATCAGAATCCACGCCAATTGCCCACTTACCGGCTTCCTGCGCTGCCTGGAAAATGCCCACGCCTGTGCCTCCAGCAACCTGGAAGACAATATCAGCGCCTTGCTGGTACATAGCCAAAGCAATCTCTTTACCCTTAGCCGGGTCATTCCAGCCACCCGCGTACTGCACCAGCACTTTATCATCGGGGATACCATTTTCTCTAGCGCCCTGCTTGTACCCAACAATGAAGTCATTAATAACTGGAATGTCCTGTCCGCCGACAGTACCAATGATTCCGGTCTTAGACATCAAGGCAGCATACACGCCAGCCAGATAGGAACCTTCGTTTTGCTTGTACAGCACTGAATACACGTTGGCGCATTTGTTGCCTTCGCACTTGTCATAAGGCACGGATACATCGTAGATGATAAACTTCTTGTCGGGATATTTCGGAGCAACCATCGCCAAGAACTCAGACATCTGATAGGTACCGCAAATCAGAATGTCGTATTCCTCGTTGGCGGCGGCATCTTCCAAAGCCGGCTGCCACTTGGCGGGATCAATGCCAGCCTCAATCGTCTTAACTTCCAGCCCGAACTCTTCTTTGGCTTTGGTAACACCGCGATTGGCAGAGTCAAAGAATGACTTGTCACCCAAGACGCCGTTAATAAGATTCACGACCTTGAGCGCTTTTTTCTCCGGCTCAGCTGGCGCTGGAGTTGCCGCCGGTGCACAGGCAGCCAGTACAACGCTGATAATCACGACCAGGCTAATCAGGTACAACAGTTTCGATTTCATGGGTACTCTCCTCCATAAAAAATTGATAGAACGTAAATTTTTGTACAACCGACTCATTTTCTAACAGCTATCCAATATCCCTACCGATTCACCTCCTTCCCTGGCTATCAGACAATGCTGCCCACAGCATCGCAAGAACCACAGCGAAGTCCACACGCTTGACTAAATGGATATTCGGTGAATGCTGTGGAAACCACTCCAATGCCATCAGTCCACGCCCCAAACCGATAGCGGTTTCAACCATTGCTGGAAGAAAAGCACTCTCACTGGCAACATGCCCATTCAGAGCAACAGCTATCGCCAGCGGGTCAGGCAATGGCATTCCCGGCAAACGAAAAACGCTTTCCAGAACACCACGTACGCGAGCAGTGATCGTCTTGAAAAACTCTGCTTTAGATGTCCGTAACGCTGTCAAAGCATCATATTCCTGCCAGGGCAACACCTGAGCAACCGAGGTTTCCCAAGGCAGTACCCAAAGGTCTCTAAACCCGGCTTCCAGTACAATTTTAGCTGCTTCAGGGTCAGCAAAGAAATTAAATTCAGCTGTAGGGCTGGCATTTCCCTGCGCATACATTGCTCCCCCCATGATCACCAGACGTGATATTCGCTGTACAAAACCCGGGTCAAGCCGGACGGCTAATGCCAGATTGGTTAGAGGACCCAGAGCCACCAGTGTAACCGGACTGGAAAGCTGACGCGAAAGACGGATAAGCGCCAGCGCCGCATGTTCACTTTCAATCTTACGCCGGGTGATCGGCAAAGTAGTGCTAGCATCCCCTAACCCATCGCTTCCCATCAACCCGCCAATTCCCGGCAGTTCGCCGATCAGTGGGCGTGAACAGCCCTGGTATACTGGCGTGTCCCGCTCCGCCACATCCAGCGTCAGGCACGCATTGCGCGTCACGTTTTCAACAGATGTATTGCCAGCCACTGTCGTGATTGCTGCCAGTTCCACATCGGGAAACGAGAGCGCCATCAATAGGGCTATAGCATCATCTACGCCACAATCTGTGTCCACGATGAACACCCGTGTCATCCTTTGCGCTCCTCCATGAAAGCCAGCAATTCTCTGCGCTCCGGCATAGAGGGCTGAGCACCATAGCGGGTAGTCGAAAGTGCACCCGCCGCCATAGCCCAGTTGAGTGCTTCCATCACCGGTTTGCCTTCGCTCAATGCAGCCGCCAGCGCGCCATTGAACGCATCCCCTGCTGCTACTGTATCCACCGCCTGTACCGAATACGCCGGCAGAAAACGTCCCTTCTCACCATCGCTCCAAAAGGCTCCCCTGCTGCCCATTTTGATGACCGTCTGTGGAACACCACGCTCATGTAACGCTTTTGCAGCCTCAGCCGCCTCCTGTGGCGTTTGAACAGTTTGCTGCGTCAAAACTGAGGCTTCACTTTCGTTCGGCGTGATCCAATCCACTGTGTGATAAAGCTCTTCTGGCAGCGAGCAAGCTGGCGCCGGATCAAGGATCACGGTAACACCGTGCTGCCGCGCCAACTTTGCAGCTGCGACTACCATTTCCAGGGGTATCTCAAGCTGCAACAGCAAATGGCTGGCTGTTTTCAGCACTCCTTCCAGACGCTCCAAGTCATCAGAACAAATTGCCCCATTTGCCCCAGGGACTATGATGATGCTGTTTTCCGCCGAGTCGTCCACCATGATGAGTGCCGTACCGGAAGGGTGATCAGGATCGCGCCATATTCCATCCGTATTAACCCGGTTTGTTTGCAAGCTCTCAAGCAAGGCTTTACTGAACACATCCTGACCAACCCTGCCAACCATACTGGTAGAAGCACCCAGGCGAGCTGCCGCCACTGCTTGATTGGCACCTTTGCCGCCCGGTGCTGTGTAAAACGTATGCCCCGACAGCGTCTCACCCGGTTTTGGGAAACGCGGTGTCCGCACCACTAGATCCATATTGATACTGCCAAAAACCACTATCGTCATCCTAATCTACCAGTGCCTTCTCAATTTGCCCTCTAAGATGCATTCCTTGCCCGCTTCTGCGAACTGACTGGAATGGAAACTCATACCGGTCGCCGCGATAGACCAGACGGGCATATTCGACCGGCATGCCCCGATCCAAAAACGCAAGACTTTCCACCAAAAGCAACGGCGAACCAGGATAAACGGTCAACAGGTCAGCCTCATATTGAGAAGCAATAGCTGGCTTTAGCACCTGATCGGCATATGCAATCCGCAACCCATGTTTGATTTCCAAAAGGTCATACAGCGAAGCTCTTGAGAGATCTTCTTTTTCCAAACCGGGACACAAATCGCAAGGCACATAGGATAGATGTAAAGCCATTGGCTCACCATTCGCCAGACGTAAACGCTCAACCTTATAAACCTGTGTTTGTGTATCCAATTGAAGACGCTGAGCAATTTTTTGCGGCGGCATCTCACAAACCAGTGAAAGCACTTTAGAACTGGCGCTCATACCGCGACGACGCATTTCTTCAGAAAAACTGGTCAGTTGCATTAAGCCATAACGCATCCTGCTCTGGGTAACAAAAGTGCCCTTGCCTTTTACACGATAAGCCAATCCCCGCATAATCAAAGCATTAATCGCCAGGCGAGCAGTATTGCGGCTGACATTGTACTGGCTGGAGATCTCATGTTCCGACGGCAACCGAGCTCCTGGCGACAGCTCACTGTTGTCAATCATTGATTGAAGTGCATCGCTGATCTGACAGTACAATGGTTCTGAACTCTGGCGATTAAGAGAAGCCATATCAATAAAGTTGTGCCAACAAGTTATATAGGTAGATTATAGACAAGCCGCAAACAGATGTCAAGCAGCTTTTTCAAAAAATGCCGACAAAGAAACATAGCATATCTCTAAGCAAAAAATAAGCCTAACGGCACAAATGAGAGTTTGGTGTTGTTTTTCTTTTCCACCCTCTCTAACCATTGACAATCACCTGTATAACGTGTATATTTTTGACATGCTATTTCAGCAACGACCAACCCCAAATACCACTACCAAGAATGACTACCGAGATGTACAGCTCGCGGGGCGGTCGTGTTGCTTATTCAGTTGATTGTTTGAGATTGTACTCACACCCAGCCCCGCATAAGCGGGGCTTTATTTTTATAGATGGAGGAAAACATGGACTGGCACTTTTTCAACCCACCCCTTCCAGCCGCCGAGATTCTAGATCAATCCCCTCGCGTCATTGTTGCCGGCTCGACGGAAGAATTGCTTGATCTCGCCTGCGGCGGACGCAATAACAGCCTGTATGAAGTTGCTTACGATGTTCCAGAAAAGGGGCGCGTAGTAGAAGCCATCGTTGCCCGGGTGCGCAATGGTATCTCTGTAAACTACCCTGAAGCATACATGCGCCGGCGCGATCCCGATTGCCTGGTCATTGGCGATGACCTGCCGACAGATAAAGAACAGTTTAGTGACCGTTTCGGTATGGACTTCTCAGTCATCCGCCAGAAGACATTCGACTGGTTAAAAATGCAAGAACTGGTAATTTTTGCCTTCCGGGCTGGGCATCCCGAGAATGGACTGGATACCCTGGTTGTTGCGCCAGCAAACGCAGGATTCTTTGCTTTAGGGCTGGCATATTTACAGGGTATCTTACCGCTGGAAGAGGTGCAAAATAATTTCAATCCTAAAGCCGCCATCTATACGGCACCGGTTTTCCGTCACACGCACTTCAATGGAAAACAGGTGGTAGTACACAACCGGCTCCCAGAATGTTATGAAATGTTTTCCTACAACCTTTATCCTGGCCCAAGCGCCAAGAAAGGTGTGTATGGGATGCTCATTGACCTTGGAGAGCGCGAGAACTGGGTCACGGCGCATTGCTCGACAGTTCAGGTGATCACCCCATATGACAATGTAGTTACCATCATGCATGAGGGTGCCAGCGGCGGAGGAAAAAGCGAAATGCTCGAACAACCTCATCGCGAACCTGATGGACGGCTACGTCTTGGGGAAAATATTGTTACAGGTGAAGTCCGTCACCTGGTATTGCCGCGCACCTGTGAACTCCATCCTGTTGTAGATGATATGGCACTCTGCCATCCTACCATTCAAAACGGTAACGGAAAATTAAGCGTCATGGATGCAGAAAATGCATGGTTTGTGCGTGTTAACCACATCTCCAGTTATGGCACCGATCCGTATCTTGAGAAATTGACCGCTCAACCCTCAGAGCCGCTCCTGTTTCTCAACATTGACGCTGTTCCAAACAGCCGCGCCTTAATTTGGGAACATACACAAGATGCGCCCGGCAAACCTTGCCCCAACCCCCGTGTTGTAGTTCCGCGGCGAATCATTCCAAATATCGTTAACGACCCTGTAGAAGTGGATATCCGCAGCTTCGGCGTACGCACTCCGCCATGCACCAAGGAGCAACCCAGCTATGGCATCATTGGCTTGTTCCACATTCTTCCTCCTGCTTTAGCTTGGTTATGGCGACTTGTTGCACCGCGCGGACATGACAATCCAAGCATTGTAGACACCGATAGTCTGAGCAGCGAAGGAGTGGGATCATACTGGCCATTTGCAACGGGTCGTCGAGTAACTCAGGCTAACCTGCTTCTGGAACAATTTGTGAAGTACAAACGGACACGGCACATTTTGATACCCAACCAATATATCGGCGCATGGAAAGTTGGTTTTATGCCACAATGGATTGCCCGAGAATATCTGGCAAGACGGGGCAGTGCCCGCTTCAAGAGCGAGCAATTGCGTCAATCCCGCTGTCCGCTGCTGGGCTATACTTTGCACCAGCTCCACGTAGAAGGCAGCCTGATTGCGCGTTGGTTCTTACAAGTTAATACACAACCCGAAGTAGGCGATGAGGCTTACGATCAGGGCGCAGAAATTCTCTATGGGTTCTTCCGCAGCCAGCTAGGAGCATTCTTGGAAGATGACCTGAACCCACTAGGACGAAAAATTATCGAATGCTGCCTGGATGGCGGTTCTCTCACAGATTACGAGAGTCTGATCCCGGTGGATTGAAAACAAATGCCTCTCGGATTCGCTTATGCGTTATCTCCCTGAGCTCTATTACCTGCAAGATTGCAAGGAAGTTCCTCTTCCAAAAGCAGTAATCGTCACCGCAACATTTACTGCTAGATGGTGTGACTACTTCTATGCAAAGATTCTTGCCCCGAGAACAAAACGATTAAGATCGTGGGAAAGATGTGGCTCTTTACCAGCCAACCTTCAGCAAAAAGAACTCTTTGTTACCAACTTGCTGCACTGGCTTTTTGAGAATTCGTTTACCGATGAATTATTCTGTTTGCGGCTAGACGACAAGCCTGTATCACGAACCAGCATCGTGGCTAAGTTTGACCACCCTGATGACACTGGCTGTTGGACACTTAATTTGTCTGACGATCAATTCGCTGCACTTCAAGACCACTGGAGAAAACAAGAACTGCCAGAGGACCTCTTTTATCCAGAAACAAATGCTTTATGCATTCCTTATCCTGGTACAGGGATAAAGTCGAGATTATTGCGTGTCTTGGGCATACAAAAGTGTTACACCCCAAAACAGTGGCAGAAAACGCAGCATGATAAACTTACATAGCTTAAAGCGTCTTCCCTTACAAAATTTTCCTCTCGGTTTCAAGTCACCTAGTCCAAAGGCAACGTAAACGTGAAAGTGCTTCCCTTCCCCTCACCTTCACTTTGCGCCCAGATGCGTCCACCATGCGCCTCAACCCAATGTTTGGCAATCGTCAGCCCAATCCCGCTGCCGCCATGCGCTCGTGAACGCGATTTATCTACCCGATAAAAACGGGTGAAAATCTTATCCAGATGTTCTGGCGGAATGCCGATCCCCGTATCTTTTACAGTTACTTGTATCTCGTTGGGTTGCTTTACTATGTCTATGCGCACTTCTCCACCTTCCGGCGTGTATTGCAAGGCATTCCCCAACAGGTTAATCAACACCTGACCAATACGATCTTCGTCTGCCCTTACAATCGGCAAATCCTCCGCCGCTGTCACGGTCAAGCGCACCCCTTTCTCCTCAAACTGCCACTTCAACCGCTCGACAACCGAGTTGACCAATGTTTCTATTGAAACTAACTTTCGCTTTAAAGGATACGCTCCCCCCTCAACACGGCTCAGCTCTTCCAGATCGAGCACAAGACGCTGCAATCGGTCAGCTTCGCGATAGATCTGCTGAAAAGTCGCCGGCTCGGCAGGTAATACCCCATCAATCAATCCTTCCATAGAACCCTTAATCGCTGTCAAAGGGGTTCGCAGTTCGTGCGCTACATCCCCAATCAACTGCCGCCGCATCGCCTCCGTCTGTTCAAGCTGTTCTGCCATCTGATTGAAATTAACCGCCAGCAGTCCCAGTTCATCCAGACTGTCCGGGTCTGACACATTGCCCGGCACTTTGACGCGTTCGCTATAACGCCCGGCAGCGATACGCTGACTCACCTGTCGCAATGCATGTAACGGAGCAGTCACCCGGCGGCTGATAAACAAACTGGCAACCAGCGCCACTATAAAAGATGCCAGCAGCGACAATCCCATTGCATCCAGAAAAGCGCCGCGAAAACTCAGGAACAGGGGCGTCCTCGCTCCCCATAAACCCAGCCGTTCACCATAACGCAAACCCATGCCCTGCATCATGCCGGGCATCATTCTGCCCATCATCTCATCCATCCCCAGCAAGTGCCGGTTGAATGCTCCCGGCAGGACAAATCCTGCCGCCGCGACGAGCACCACAACGCTAACCAGAATAACCATCAAGTAAGACAAAAACAACTTTGCCCACAGGTTGGTGCGTATCCAGCGCAGCATTTTACACCACCTCATCCTCAAAACGATAACCTACCCCGCGCACAGTCACAATAAAACGATCATCACCTAGTTTCTGACGGATGTGACCAATATGCACATCTACCACACGCAGGTCTCCGTAATACTCGTAGCCCCATACCTTTTCCAGTAGTTGCTCACGGCTCAATACTCGTCCGCGGTGCTCCACCAGCGCCTTCAGAATATCAAATTCCACCGTTGTCAGTTCAATAGGACGCTCATCCACCCAAACCTGACGCGCCCCTGCGTCAAGTCGCAAATGTCGAAAAGCGAAGACCATGGTATCCGATAAACCGCTACCCCCCGCCCGTCGCCGTAAAGCCGCCTTGATACGCGCCACCAGCTCACGCGGACTGAACGGCTTGGTTACATAGTCATCCGCTCCTACCGATAGCCCAACAATCTTGTCCGTTTCCTCACTGCGCGCGGTCAGCATAATCACATATACATCTGACTCGCGGCGCAACTGTGCTAGAAGTGAGATGCCGTCTAACCCCGGAAGATTAATGTCCAGCACGACAAGATCGGGTTTATATGCACGAGCAGCTTTCAAACCACTCGGGCCGTCTGTGGCTGTATAGACCTCATATCCCTCCGGCTTTAAGTAAGCACTCACCAGATTCAGGATACTCGGTTCGTCATCAATCACCAGAACTTTTGCTGCTCCCATCTTTTGCCTCCTCAATTCTGAGGACAAATAAGCACAACTTACAATCCGATTGTACAGGAAAAAACCGGACGCAAAGGTCCGGCTTTTTCCTGCCGTATTGTTTCTATCAAAATTCGTCACTCATAGTCAAGAACTTACCGTGCCAATGATGGTAAAACACCTGTCCCGTATAACCGTTGACACTGAGCATTCCCACCGGCTTGCCATTCTTTAGCACATCCAATGTGTAGTAACCATAAAAAGGTTCTGCCTTTTCGGCTGTTGCACCAGTATTACAGTTATCCAGATATTCTTGAGCCGCCTTTACCGCCTCTTCTGCGGTCACCGTCATATCAGAACCATCAACGTTCTGCAATAATCCAAAGCGTCCCATCATCCTTGCTCGTCTGCCATATTTCAGATTCCACATCATATTGGGCCCAAATTCGGGATAAACCGTTTTGCTGCCAGGAGCAACCAGCAATTCCATGGCACCAGTGCCGGTGCTTTCTTCCACAACTCGAACATAAGCGTGGTTATCGAACACCATGACTTCGCCAATGCTCAAATCATCGTTGCCCAGTTTCTTCAGATAGTTTTCAACGGCAGTTTTTGCCTCCTCCACGGTCAGCGGCTGTACACTACTGGTGGATGTTTCGCTAAAATACGGACAGGTTTGCACAAAACCGCCCATCACTCCACCTGGACCACAGCCAAATCCCGGGGCAAAATCATCGCCGTTGGGCAATTGTCTCGGTTGCCGATGATACGGACGGGCATCATTGCGCCGGTTCCACATCCCACCTGGGCCCATGCCAAACGGACGTCCATCCAATCCATAACCTGGTCTCATTTGCTGGGGAGTACGCCAGTCAGGGACAGCCGCCTGTGCCCGCCATTGTTTTAACCAGTTACTTGCCTGACCAAATACAAAACCGGCTGCTAGTAACCCACCAGCGATTATCAGAACTCCAATGACAATGAAAGTAATTTTCAATCCTTTACTCATTTTTTCACCTCTCTACACAATATTTTGCACGCTTCAAAGCTCGCACCATTAAGATACCAGCAACCATTAAAGAACTGATAAAGCGATTATGAAGATTGTGTAAAGAGGCACTGTTTTCGTGCCTTTTTAGAATCCTTAAACAACCACTCTCTATATTCACGTTTAGCCCCCGCACAAATCTATGCAAAGCAAAAACAAGAGATGAACAAGCTGTTCAACATCGTCAAGATGAGCCATTTCAATTGGAGAATGGTGATAACGCAACGGAATAGATAGAGCAGCAACCTGGACACCTGTTAGCGCGTAAGGCAACGGGCTTACAATGGTTGAAATACCGGTAACCACCTCATCCTGAAGAGGAATATCATGTTGTTGGGCAAGTTCACGGATGCGTTGGGCAAGTTTCCAATCTGGTACAAATGCGGCTTTCCCGCGCACTGCATCAAACCATTTCAGTGCCGGGCCACTTCCCAAACAAATTTCACTCTGCATGTGTTCAAGGTCTGGAGTATCGAAAGCCAGCGTAGCATCTACCCCCAGCACAACCTGTGGTTGTACTTTTTGGAGAACTGGCATACCACCATTGAACATGATTTCCTCGCGCACAACAAAAGCCAGATCAACACCCATTTTCAGTTTGGCATCACTCAAACGCTGTGCCAAACTAATTAGGACAAAGCAACCCAGACGATCATCTAAAGCCTTGCCGCTTACAAAGCATTTGCCTAAGCGTTTAAGAGGGGCTTCCCAAGTCAATCCATCCCCCACACGAACCCCCATGGCAAGCGCTTCCGCTAAGGATGTTGCACCAATGTCCACATAAAGGGTGGCTAGGTCAGCAGACTTGCCATCGTCCAAATGATGCGGTAACACACCCACCTGCGCCGGTAACGCTTCACCTGCCGCAGTCCATAAAGTCAAGCGTGCGCCAGGTAAAGAGCGCATTCCCATCCCTCCCAGCCGCTCCACCTGCAGAAAACCTTGCCGGGTAATACGGCGCACTACCAAACCCACCTCATCCATGTGCGCCAGAAACAACACTTTACAGTCGGAGCTGGTTGTGGAACTAGCGATCAAGTTGCCAATGGTGTCGTTATGAACATGCCAATCAGACGGCAAAGCAGCGGCGATTCTCGCCGCAATTTGTTGTTCTCGCCCGGACAAGCCAGGAACACTAACAAGTTCGCCCAGCAGATCGAGGTTTAATTCGGTGCTCACTTTCCTGCTCCTGCGCGCAACATCTGCATTCGCTCGACTTTTCGTTGGATTATTTCTGCTGCACCAATATCGCAACGATAGCGCAAACCGCTTGGCAGGTGTTTGACAAGAAACGAATCCATACGCTGGGCAGCCCTATAAGGATGATCATCCAACCCAACCAACGCCAGTGTGCGCGAACCCAACGCCTGCAACCGTCCACCTTCAGCTAGTGCCACCGAAGCAAAAATAACATCCAAACCAGATGACTCGGCTTCTTTTTCGTCGAAGCTAAAGAATAGAGGTTCGGTTAGCGCTTCCGGATAAACCTGAGGCACCAGATAACGCACAACAGAAGCCCGACGGGCAAATTCAACCGAGCTGGAATTTGCGCTCCCTGTAGCAATTTCCAAAAATAACACAGGCGCATCGCTCTGCAGCAGCGCCATCAGGTTAATCGCTTCCGGATCACCAAAGCGGGTATTGAACTCGATCAAACGAATGCCTTTAGCTGTTACCATGAACTGTCCATACAGCACTCCGCGATAGGGGGTACCCGTTTCTTCTGTGATTGCCCGTAAGGCAGCGCCAATCAATTGATCCGCCTGCCTCAAATCCTCCTCATTGAGAAAAGGCAAAGAGCCATCTGCCATCGTATATGCGCCCATTCCCCCTGTCATTGAGCCGCTGTCGCCGTCAAAAGCATACTTGAAATCCTGCGCCACCGGCATTGGTACAAACCCATTGTCGCTGGCAAACACCATACGCGAGAATTCCTCCCCCACCAGACGCTCTTCAAGCAATACGACACCATCTCTGGCAATCCACTCGGCAGCATAATCCACAGCCTCCGTCATATCAGCAAGTTGTGTTCCCATAACTTTGACGCCCTTGCCGCCGGTTAATCCTAACGGCTTAACCGCCACCTCACCTACCTGACAGATAAAATCCCGTGCTTCGGAGCGGTTATGAGCCAGACACCATTCGGGCGAGCCCCACCCGACTCGCCGCTTCAACAAGTCACGCATAAAGGATTTATCGCTTTCCAGGCGTGCCTGCAAGCGGGTCGGGCCCACCGTGGGAACACCACGATTGCGTAGTTCATCTACGGCCCCAGCCATCAGCGGCGACTCCGGACCGATCACCGCCAGTTCCACCCCTTCAGCAGCCAAGGCATCTGCAATTGCCTTGCTGTCTGAAAGTGAACCTGATACGATCCGCCTCGCTAACCGCTGAATACCGGGATTTACCGAATTCGCAAAAACAATCAAAGAGTCTCGCTCGCAATTTCTTGTCAGTGCCTTCGCCAGAGCATGTTCGCGTCCACCGCTGCCCACCAGTCCAATACGCATTGATTACACTCCTTACAAAGTACAGTTTTGCCGGGTCTGCAAAGACCATCACTCAGGGTGACATAAGTATATAACAATCAACTTGTTGGTACAACCCCAAAAGCACCTTAAACTGTTAGCAAGAGTATAATTCGGGCAAACTGCTTTTTGACCCAAATGTCATAATGAAAACTCCTCTGAACCACACACGAAACTGTAACCTGCTGGCAGGCTTTTTCTGGATATCCGGGCTTGAATTGCTTCTCGCTGCTATTTTTAGCCTGACCATCGAACCGGACATCAAAAACGCGTTCTTGTTTGGCTTTTCAAAAACACGGCTTGCATTGGTAACGTTTTTGTTCATCGCCGCGGTCAGTATGGGCACTTTGGGAACCGCCGTGCTAAGAGGACGAAAAACCTGTTCACGTCTCCAATTTTTCCTAACTGGTAAACCCTGGACACAAATTGTTCCTGCCGCTTTATTAGGAAGCATAGGGTTAGGTATTCTTTATCTCGATCTTTCCACCGCCGCATTGATTCGCCTGATACCTGCATTGTTAAGCTTATGGCTGATTGGAGGCGAATACTATTTTTTCATTGCTCTTCTCTCGATGAGCACCCCCGAAGATCACCAGGCTACTCCGCACGCAACCGCGGGTCTACATGGCAGGCTTAAAGCCGTCATTACGGTTATGATGATCTACGCCTCGCTGCTGATCCCTATCGGGACACCTGCTTTGTTTGACGGTATGCCCCTGAATACCCCTATAGAATTCATCACTGCTGCGCTATTGATGCCCCTTGCGATATTGATAGACTGGCGTTATTTCTCAAGACGTTGGATTTTAGGAATTGCCGCGGCAATTCTCGCTGCTCGAATTCTCTTGGGATTGGTTACTCCCCTCTCTGGACTTTCGATGCAGATCTACCAAGATGCAAACGCGGCTGAGAGCGATCAGTGGACACCCACTTATGACACAATATTACATCCCACCATGTCCTCTCGAATGACAGCCCCTTACAAAAATATACGCCAGTTTCCTGTTGAATGGATGAACAACAAAAATATTCAAGTCGAACAGGTCAGTTTTACATTACGAATTTGTGGCTATGCGCAGTTAACAAACGATGAAAAACTGGTCTTCATTGTCCAGGGTTTGGATCACGGTGAAATCAAATTTACCGATCTCGAAACAAGTCAGACTGTCACAGCCACGCTTCTCAACGGCGCACAACCGCTGGATACGAAACGCCTGCCAGAATCGCCCTCCTTTCAACGCTTTCGCATTCAAGGCATGTTGACATTTGCGGGCGCGCAACCTTACCAGTTCTACCCGGCTATTCTCTCTAACGACGGCAGTATTCGCAACGCCTTTGATCAGGGGAATCTCTGGTGTCAGGTACAAGGGATAGAGCTTTCAGTAACAGAATTCCATCTCATTCAATTTTTTCAAAACCTGACTGGTATTGCGCTGCTTGTGATAACTTTGTTCGGCATTTTGCGTGGTTTGCAACTGCTCTACCAACAGCAAGCCATCCAGTCAATTGACCTCTACCTAATTGCTTCAAGCGTCTTCGGCAGCACCTTTTTAGGGCTTCTTGATAAACCGGGTTTGGAACAGATCATCCCTTATGCAATTCTGGGCTTCGGGCTCTTCAGACTGACAATGTCCTTAATCGCACCCGGAACAAGACAGTTTAAAACATCCTCCAGGTCATTTCTGCTTTCTATCGGCACAGTAACATTCGTTCTGTTTCTTTTCCTTGATGTTCACGAATTACGAGAAATCTTCATCTTTCCTCAGGGTCAGGATAACTTATCCTATCAAATCATGGCGCGTTCCATTTTCGTTGAAGGTGACTTCTTACTGACCCATTCACGAATCCCTCCTCATGCTTACAAACTCTTGTTTCCCTATCTGGCTGGTATCCTGCATATCATCTTCGGACAATCGTCTGCATCTTTGTTCTTTCTTAACGCCTGGGGCGGGTTTCTTATTGCCTATTTGACCGTCATAGTGCTTGAAAGAAACAAACTGCCCTGGGCGCTTTCCTTCAGCGCCGGCTTGACCCTTCTGTTTATACTGACACAGCCTTCCTTCTTTGTTTTCTTTTTCCGCTTTGGGTTAATCGAGCCGATAGCAACACTGGGACTCACTATGGTCATTTTTTACCTGTCCGCGTCCCGTTTCTTCCCGGCTTTGCTTATAGGCATCCCAACCATACTGTTGCGACTGGATTATCTTGGTGGTGTCTTGGCGGCATTGATCTTGACGACAGATCCTCTAACCGGTTCTTTCAGGCAGGCTTGGCAAGGCGTTTTTCAATTTATAAAGGTGAAATGGAAGCTGGTGCTTTTTTATGCTTTGGTGCTCATCGTGCTCCCTCTAACCGCCATCTCTTTTTATTACAAGGTTTATCCGAATTATGTTTTGAATGCCCGCGATACAGTGCAATACTCCCTTTACACCATTCTGGAAGGATTGCTGAGAATAATCATTGGCGGGAGTCCAGCAGAGCTTAGTGAGCGCTTTCAACAAAACCCACTGGATGCTGCGAGCATAACTGTCTTTCTTGTCGCGGGAACCCTGTTAGGGATAGTAACAATGTTATTGCGGTTTGGAGCGATCAGACACACGGACATGCGCTGGAGCATTGTCCTGCTTGGTCTGTTTTCTGCCTATGTTTTGGTAAAACCAACTGGATATTCACCGCGTTTCAGTACCCCCCTATTACCACTGGTCACTATTACAACTGCACTGTTTATCTATAAGATGATATTGAAAAGAGAGCAAGGCTCTTTATTTTGAGTGGACGTCTATACTACAAGACCTCGCACAATTTGCCCTTTCGAAAAATGTGGGATATGATTATGACAATGATGATCGAACCGGAACAAACGTCCGGAGGTGGTGACGTGCTCGATGACCTAAGTTTGAACCCACAATATTACGAAAATCCAGCTCCCAAACGAAAAAACACCCCATGGCTGACTTGTGGCGTTATTGCCCTAGCGGTTTTTTGTCTCAGTGCTTTTGCTGTTGGGGTGGCGATATTTGCGCTGGACAGAAGAACAGAAAAACCATCTCAGACCAATACAACTTCGCCGACTGCTGCACCAATCACCTCCTCCACTCAGCCGTCCTTACAAACCAGCTTTACACCCGCTTCACCAGACCACATTCCCTACGAAGCGGTTGTGCAAATTATTGCTATGGTTAACCTGGACGGCAATATTCAGCCCGGCTGGACCGGTTCAGGTTCAATCATAGCCCCAGACGGACTCATCCTGACGAATGCCCACGTCGTATTATCAGATGCTTACTATACCGTTGACCATCTTATCATTGCCCTGACAGTCGCCCAAGACACTCCAGCACAACCTACATACCTTGCAGAAATTGTTCAAGCAGATGCCGCTCTTGACCTGGCGGTACTCCGTATCACCAAAGACTTAAACAACAATCCTATTGATCCCTCCAAACTCAACCTGCCTTTTGTTCCTTTGGGCGACTCGGACAAATTACAGCTAGGCGATCCGTTAACGATTCTTGGTTACCCCGGCATTGGCGGTGAGACAATCACTTTGACGCGCGGCGAAGTCAGCGGCTTCACCGGAGACCGCGTCTATGGAAACCGCAGTTTTATCAAAACATCAGCAACTATTGCTGGCGGCAACAGCGGAGGAATGGCAACGAACAGCCGCAACGAACTGGTAGGAGTGCCAACCCAGGTCGGCTATGGCGGCGAAGGTGAAATTGTGGATTGCCGTGCTTTGGCGGATACCAATGGTGATGGCGTGATTAACAACCTCGACTCCTGTATACCAACAGGCGGCTTCATCAACGCTTTGCGCCCTATCAAACTGGCAATCCCCTTAATTGAAGCTGCCAAGCGCGGTGAGCAAAATATTGTTGCTGGCACTCATGGAGAACAGATGCAGGAATCCGCTGGCGCAGTGTTAATGTCTGATGATTTCACCAAAGATAGCGGACTATGGGACACAGGCAGCTCTCAAAATGGTGAAGTGCGTTTGGAAAACGGCGAACTTTGGTTCCATGTTATCCCAACCCAATACTATTTCTGGAGCAGTTGGAACGGTAATTCTTTTTCTAACACAATGATCAGCGTGGACGCGCGCGTCGAAGCGCCAACGGGAAGCGGCGACTTTGGCGTGATATGTCGCTTGCAGGATGGTAATAATTTCTACGCGCTTGAAGTTAGCGAAGATCGTTACTTCACTATCTGGAAAATGGTCAATGGTCAGAGTGTTTTCCTGCAAGAGTGGACCTACTCGGGCGCTATTCCTGAGAATACCTCCATGACCATTTTTGCCGCCTGTGTGGGGGACAAACTATTCCTCGCTGTCAACGATCTGCTGCTGGCAGAAGTTCGCGATGACACTTTTCAATCAGGCAAAATCGGACTTTTGGCTGGAACATTCGAAACCGGCAATATCATTGTTGCATTTGACAATTATGTTGTTAGAAAGCCATGATGCGGTGTGACAATCAAAAACGAGCATGTCATCCACCTGGCTTTTTGATCAAACAGATTTCATGACAACTTAGGAGGAAACTTTGCCTGAAACGTATGACGTTATTGTGATTGGCGGTGGAGCCGTTGGCTGCATGGTGGCGCGTTTTCTGTCACGCTACCGTTTGAGCATTTTACTCATCGAAAAGGAAGCGGATATTGGCATGGGTGCCAGCTCGGCAAATTCAGCCATCATCCATGCAGGATACGATCCCCTTCCAGGAACGCTGAAAGCCAAAATGAACGTGGCTGCCAATCTGATGTGGGACACGCTGGCGGGTGAGCTGAACATTCCCTTTGAACGGCGCGGCGATTATGTGGTTGCGATCGGACCACAAGAACTACCTAAGCTAGAGTTGCTGCTTGAGCAGGGACGAAAAAACGGCGTTCCGGGAATGCACATCATCTCTGCAGAAGAGATGCGCCACCGTGAACCGAATATCAACCCGGATGTTAGCGGCGCGCTCTGGGCGCCAACGGGGGGTATCTGTGACCCATTTGCTATTTCCATTGCTGCGGCTGAAAATGCTGTGCAAAACGGCGTTCGCATCCTGCTGGAAACTGCCTTCGAGGATTTCATCATGGACGGCAAACGCATTGTGGGGATCAAGACCAATCGTGGTGACTTTGGTTGTCGCTGGGCAGTCAATGCAGCGGGACTATATTCAGATGTTGTGATGCACAAAGCCGGTGTGCGACCAGAATTCAGGATTACGCCGCGGCGTGGTGAGTATTGCATCCTTGACCGTGCTGAAATTACTGTCAATAACGTTCTCTTCCCTGTCCCCTCAGAGATCAGCAAAGGCATTCTAGTAACAGCAACACTGCATGGTAATACCATTGTGGGCCCCAATGCTCAGGATATTGAGGATAAAGAAGATCGAGCAGTCACTTATGAGGGATTAGGAGAACTTTGGGATGGCGCACACAAACTGGTACCCTCTCTCAGTCCGCGCTATGTGATTGCGGTCTTCGCTGGCTTAAGAGCCAGCGGCAATGCTCCTTGCGAGACACCCGGGGTCAATTACAACCACGATTTCATCATTGAGATCCCAAACAAAGTGCAAGGGCTGGTCAATTTAGGCGGCATTGAGTCACCCGGGCTGACCTCAGCACCTGCCATTGCACTGCGCGTCATAGAAATCCTCAAGGATGCGGGAGAAAAGCTGGAAGAAAAACCTGACTGGCAGCCCATCCGACCGCCGAGACCGTGTTTCCGCAACCTGCCGCATGAGGAACAAAAACGCCTGATTGAGCTCGATCCACGCTACGGGCGTATTGTTTGCCGCTGTGAAATGGTCACCGAAGGGGAAATCGTGGCTGAAATTCATGCTCCTATTCCTGCCCGCACCTACGATGCGATCAAGCGCCGTACCTGGTTGGGTACCGGGCGTTGTCTGGGCTCATTTGATATGCCCCGTGTAGTTGATATCCTGGCACGAGAGCTGGGCATATCACCACTGGCAATCACCAAAAAAGGTCCAGGGTCTGAATTTCTGGTGCGACCAACGAAGCAGGTGGAGGGGTAAACATGGCTCTCAAAAACAAATACGATGTTGTTGTCATCGGCAGCGGTCCAGGCGGACTGGCAGCCGCTATTTCAGCCAAGAAATACGGCGCTGAAGATGTGTTGATCATTGAACGCGATGTCGAGTTAGGCGGTATTCTGTTGCAATGTATTCACAACGGCTTTGGCGTCGAAATTTTCAAAGAAGACCTGCCGGGACCCAGCTACGCACAGCGATTTATCAACGAAGCTATGTCGCTGAAGGTTGAGACACTATTGGATACTATGGTGTTGGAGATCACACCTCAGCGCCGCATCTTTGCCAGCAGTAAAATAAACGGCTTTGTGGATATTCAAGCGCGAGCGATTGTTCTGGCAATGGGATGCCGCGAACGCACCCGCGCTCAAGTTCGCCTGCCAGGTACGCGCCCTGCTGGTGTGTATACAGCGGGCACCGCGCAGCGGTGGGTTAACGTAGAAGGCTATATGCCAGGCAAACGATTCGTGATCCTCGGCTCCGGAGACATTGGAATGATTATGGCACGCCGCCTGACATTCGAGGGTGCTAAAGTTGAGCGAGTCCTCGAAGTGATGCCCTATCTGACTGGACTGACCCGAAACTATGTCCAGTGTCTGCTGGACTATGACATTCCTTTACAACTCCAGCATACTGTAAAGCGTATTCTCGGTAACCAGCGCGTGGAAGCGATCGAATCGGTAAGAGTAAACGAAAAATGGGAACCCATTCCGGGTACAGAGGAGATCATTCCTTGTGACACCTTATTGCTTTCTGTGGGTTTAATTCCTGAAAATGAACTCTCAAAGAAAGCCGGAGTTCAGCTTGACGCGCTTACCGGCGGACCTGTTGTGGATAATAACTTTGAAACCAGTGTGCCGGGTATCTTCGCCGCCGGCAATGTTGTACACGTGTACGACCTGGTAGATTGGGTAACCGAAGCCGGACTGGCAGCCGGCAAGAGCGCGGCGCGTTTTGCATTGGCTGAACGGCGGCGCGAAATTCGCCACATCCCTCTGCTGGCAGGGCATAATGTGCGCTATGTTGTGCCGCATGAGTTGGATAAACAAACCTTGATGGAAGAAGAAGTGCGTTTGCAATTCCGTGTCAAACAGCCTGTTGAAGAACCAGTTTGGGTTGAAGTTCACAATGAAAACAACCTGATTACCCGAAAGTCCGAACGCTACGTACGCCCGGGCGAGATGGTTACCATTGTATTGACGCCACGTCACTATGAAGAAGTAGAACGTGCTGGAAGTCTTACAGTCAGCATTGTAGAGCGGTAAGAGGAGGTGATTATGGAAGTGACTGAAAAAATAATTTGTATCACCTGCCCCAAAGGATGCACCCTGGATGTGACACACGACGGACAAACGGTTCTCAGAGTGGAAGGATCGGGTTGTAAGCGCGGTAAAGACTATGTTGAGCGTGAATTGAAAGACCCGCGCCGCATGGTTGCCACTACAGTGCGCGTTCGGGGAGGAATTCATCCCTTGCTGCCCGTGTATACTTCTGCACCTTTTCCAAAGCCGCGTATTCAAGAGCTGCTTGCCGAACTGCGCAAAATTGAAATTAAAGCCCCGGTTAAGATGGGTGAAATCGTGCTCGCGGATGCTTTGGGAGAAGGGATTGACATTCTCGCCAGTCGCGACATGCCGCGCATGACAGGCTAGAAGGCGCTTCACTCAACCGAAGTAAAAAGCAAAAGCCAACCTTTCACCTTGTTTGGGATGTCTCGACTTTAAGCAAGCGCTGCTCTTCAGCTATTCGGTCAACTACTGTCGGCTAAAGCCGACAGCTTGTCCCTGAACCCACGGGGTTCGAGACCATCGGCAGGTTGACGACTGCCCTGGCTCGGATGTTCCGAGCCGCTGCAGTATCCGCAGGAGCAGAGAACCCGCAGGATA
>DAOTYY010000087.1:0-5319 GCA_034434695.1 Anaerolineaceae bacterium | reverse complement strand
CGAATGCCCTTCAGATTTTCCAGAGCAATGCCTCGTCGAGTGTCTTGCGCCTTTTTTACAAGCCGCTTACTGATTATGTGGTTGACGTTAGACTGAAATCTGGCCTGCTTCCCGGACAGTCTCTTGAGTTTGCGCTTGGCAGATTTTGTGTTTTTGCGTTGAAGGCTGCGGCGGCGATGTTCGTATTTCCTGCGATTTTCCTCGACTGCCTTGCCGCTAAAAATTTCTCCGTCACTATCAGCTGCAAGATTGACAATGCCAAGATCAACGCCGAGGACATCTTCAACATCAAGAGGAGTTGGTTCCTCAACATCGCAGGAGGTGAACAGATAAAACTGACCGTTCACAAATACCAAATCGCTTTCACCGCGCTGGCTTTTCAAAAGTTCCAATTGACGCTCTCCACAAACGAACGGGATACGCATTCTCCCGTTGATTGTCCAAAATAGAGACTTCGGAGCGGCTGATATACCAGCGGAGAATGCGATTGTCAAAAGCGATTGCCCCATGTGGTTTAAAAACTCGTTTACTCTTCCGATCTGCTTTATAAGCATCCGCGACTTTCGATATACAGCGAACAACAATCTGGGCAGTAAGCGGAAATTTACTGCGAGCATCATGATAGGCAAGCTTGTGGAGAGGAAACTGGCGAAAAGTCTTTTTCTCCCACGCAAATTCAGAGATGTAATTACAAGCGGAATTAGCCATCTCAAGCGTTTGCTTGAGCGCTTGCGCCTGTTCTGGTGTAGGGAGAAGTTTGACCTTTGCTGTAAGTTTCATGTTACAAATATAGCACATGCGTTCTGTAACGTCAATATATTGAAGAAAGGAGGTATGCGCTTTCCTCTGTCTCCTAAAGGAGACAGTCTCCAGCGCTATGTTTTTTTATGATTACGAAGTGAAACCCCTACTACAAACACCCCCATCACCGCTACAACCGCACAGGACAACCAGATGTACTGCATTCCATTGGACAATTCGGATAAGAAACCCGCGCCAAACAAGCCAAGCGTCGGACCAATACCGCTGAAAGCCACCGTATATAACCCCTGACCGGTAGCACGCAACTCGCCAGGTAAACGCTGCGCAACATACGTCGCCCCCGCAACCACAATCCCCATGATTGCAAAACCGTGCAACAGATGTACAGGGAACAACCAAAGGGGGGCACGCACCAGCGCATATAAGAGCCAGCGCAGCGGCAACGCTGAAAGACCGAACAGCAATACCGTCTCCAGACGGAACCGATTCAGAAGCCGGGCAGCATTTGCCATTAACGGAATCTCTGGCACTGCAGAAAGCGCTACAGATACCCCAATCAATATACCTGCCGCACCTAGCGAGCCCAGATAAATGGGCACATACTGGTACGAGACGCCCATAGTCATCCCAATCAGCACAATGCCCAACAAAAACAGCACCAGCATGGGGTCTTTCTTCAGCACTGTCATACTTTCGCCCCAGCTCAAGCGCAGTGAAGAAGAAACAGGGTGAGGAAGCAACAATACCAGCACACCAGCGATAATCTCAATAACCGCAAAAACCAGCGGGATATAAACAATCAGGCGATCAAGAAATAAGTACCCCATGACCACAGACGCGATGACAAAACTCAGCGATCCCCACATGCGTAACTCGCCAAAGCGTTCTACCTGCTGGCGGTTTTCAAGGTAGTCAATAGTGATAGCAGTAGCCAGAGGCATGGAAGGCGACTCGAATATTGAAAACAAGATAATTAGAATAAACCAGGCCCAAAATTTTTGCACAAACAGAAAGAGGAACGCTGATACCCCCATACCGATCAGGGTCAAACTAAGAACTGACTGACGGGCACGATAAATATCTGCAATCATCCCCCATAACGGCTGAGCGATTATCTTGACCAGCGGCATAATCCCTAACAAAACAGCTAACTCGGCACCCCCTAATCCCCGTCGGATTAAGTACAGTCCCTGATAAGGCATAAAAACGCCATAAGCCAGCAGCATCAGGAAGAAAAATAATCTAAAGCGCGATAACCGTGTGATTTTCACTTGAGCCATTGCAGAATTTGCTCTACAGCCTTGGGAACTAACATGGCTGTGCGTTCTGAGAGCGAACGAGAGAAGCCAAACTCATAGCCGCGAATGGAGACCAGAACTGCCTCTGGTGTGCAATTGCAAAGCACAGTGGTCAATGCCAGCAATGTTGCCGCTGTCATATGATGAGTTAAGGGTGAGCGCTGATAACTGGCTGTAACAGGTTGAACAGCCACATCATCGGCTATATTTCCTGTATGTGCATCTATAAAACACACTCGATCATACTCCGCAACAATTTCAGCGAGTTCGGGAACAATTTGCATAACAAATAAAAAATCTGGTTTTCCCTCATTGGATGCAAAATCAACATCGGTGTCCGCAGGTACCGGCAGCCCCATACGTTTAGCCACCGCCGTCAGCACGTGCCAGGCTACCCCGTCATCCTGACGGTCCACATTCCCCCAGCCAAGAAGCAGCGTTTTCTTCACTCTGACAAGCCCTCTAAGTTCCTACCAGAATTAACCCTTCTGCAGAATCAAAAATTCCATCTACCCAGACAATAGAGGTTATCCTTCTTCAAATCCATATCCCTTGAATTTCAGCGTATTACAATTTTCAGTGATAATCCGCACTTTATCCTCTGGGATTCCGTTAGGAACTTCAACATCTATTTCGAGAACAATTTTCGCTTTTGCACCCACCAGGCTGATAAGGTGGGTCAAGACTTCATCAGAAATCTTGCCTGCATCTCTGCCCAGGCGGGCAGCATCCAATTCTACTGTGCCATGGAAGCGGCGTAAAATAACCTGTTTCTTCGTATCAACAACACCAGGAAACAAGGTGGCTGCCTCAGCCCCTGGCTCATTTGCCTGATTGGTGAGCGGTTGACTTCCAGGTGGATATGTTGACGGAATATCTGGCCTTTTCGCTTCCTCTTCGCGTTGTTTTTTGGCGGCTTCTGGCTTAACCAAAACACTTGCTTGATCAAGAGTGACTGTGGGAGTGCTTCCAGCAGCCAATCCCAGGTAGGTTCCATCATCTTTAACCGCAGATGCATAGGCAAAATAATCACCCCAAGTTGAAGAACCTACTCCATTTCGGATGGTCGAAATCAACACCTCCTCATCCCGTAATCTGGAAAGATATAGATACTGAGCCATATATTCCCATAATTGTTTAACGCGAATATGGTTTGCGTCCTTCCAAAGCCAGCGGTCTAGTTCCATCCGGAGTAATGCGGGCGACCATTCGGTTATCAATTGCCCCTCATTTTTGAGTTTCTTTGAAGCGCGTGTTACCAGCGTATCGCCACCCTGCAAGCGGCTGACCGACCACTGAATTGGGCTGGTGCCTTCCTGGGTTGGGACGATCAAGTGACAGTAGGTCTCCAGCAGGCGAGTATTGATGGTATCTTCGTAATTTTGAATCTGTTTTTCCACCTGACGTTTCTGGGCAGCATCCAGGTTCAACTGCTCCTCCTCCTGTTTGATGGAAGTCCACGCCAGCCAGTTACGCACCGCCTGTTCCAATTCTGTCAGCCTTTCCGCGTCAGCCGCCAGAAAAACCAGCATATTACGGTACAGGCGCGGGCTGTTGCCGCGGTGTTCTAAAATCTCACGGGCAGCATCGCGCGCTTTACTTTCCTCACTTCTGGTGCGATGTGCATATGAAGGACGCAAAATGACCAATCGGCAAGATGGTTCATCTGGAACGTCTCCGCTGCTTTCCGGAATAACATGAACGCCCGCAAAATCACCTCGATCCCGCCGCACAAATTCTCTCACCCGGCGGATGATTTCATCTTCGACGATTTCCGGTTTCCGTTCGTATTGGGCAGCGCGATCGGAAGCGATACGCGTAATGGTTGGTCTGGTGTCAAACCAATAGCGCGTAGCATCCGAATAGAGGTAAGTCAGTTCTTCAGACAACCGGCGAAGAGCATCCCCAAATACCGCCGGTGATTCGTCCGGTTGGACACAGCCCAGCTTAATGCGCACTTCTTCGATTCCATGCACCTTTTGCGCGCCCGCGGATGGGGCACTGCCAATAAAAATGGTTCGAGCCACCCTCCTGCATGCAGAATAACGTCCAAGGTTCGGATTATCCCGATCAATCGCCAGGGGGCGGCTGAGAGTTCCAT
The DNA here is from genome assembly GCA_034434695.1 of Anaerolineaceae bacterium. Classification (GTDB taxonomy): domain Bacteria; phylum Chloroflexota; class Anaerolineae; order Anaerolineales; family Anaerolineaceae; genus DYEC01. The sequence continues at coordinate 1,158 of DAOTYY010000087.1, read as the reverse complement.
CAATATCCTTGTCAACCACTGCCCCCCATCCTTCCGGCAGGTAGCGCGTGACCTCAAAACGCACATCCGTTTTATCCAGGGGAACCGCGCCCGGCATAATCAGCAGCGAACCATCCTGACGTTCCCAAAGCTCATGAACAATGGCAGCCATCATCCGCAGAACGCCGCGGGTGCGCTGAAACCGCTCCAGGGTTGACCAGTCTTCATACAGCCTGTCGAATAACTCGGGGTGGATTGGATATGCGGAGATCAGGCGCTTTTCATAATCGGCTTCGCGGCATTCAGAGGGGAATTCAGCCCGGTTTGCCTGATACATCTCGGCAAAAGCACGGCAGACTGCATCTCGGGCAGCGTAATCGGCGACAGGCTGGAATAAGCGCCGCCGGACGATTTCAAAACTTTCGGTCGCTGAGGCGGGTTTCCAAACCGCTTCAATGCGGCCAAACACGTTACGGATACGCTCCAGCGCCGCTCTGCCGCCTTCGCCGCCGATTTCAATATCGGATTGGGGGATTGCCGCGACCACCATAGCATCTGGAACGGCTTTGGCTGCCTCAGTCAACGCCTGGGCAAAGGTCATGTTTGCGTCAAACGATCCACCCGGTAGATCGTCTTTTCCATACAACTGACGGGCATAAGCAACCCACTCGTCAATCAATACCAGGACCGGTCCAAATGCATCAAAAAGCTGAGCTAATTTTTCTGAACCGGGGCTGACGCCCCGGCGATCCTCTTCCGCTACCAGCGCATAGGCTTCGCCGGCTCTTCCGGCAGCATTCCCAATCTGCCAAGCCATTTCTCCCCATAAAGTGCGCACCTCAATATCATCCGGTTTTTTCCTCACTTCCGCCGGGCTGAGCTGCGTTCCCACGAGCACGGCGCGGCTTGCAACCGGCAAATCCACTTCGCCGCCTCTTAACCCTTTTGGAACCAGGGTTTCCAACCCGGGGACATCCTGCGGCTTAATTTGCCCGCCGAACAAGTGGTACAAAGCCAGCATGGAATGGGTTTTGCCGCCGCCGAAGTTGGTCTGCAACTCGACGACCGGATCGCCGCCAGCCGAAGCCAGCCGCGCCCAGGCTCGCGAGAGCAGACGGATTAATCCTTCCGTCAAATAAGTTCTGCGGAAAAACTCCGCCGGCTCGCGGTATTCCACTT
>DAOTYY010000086.1:0-2196 GCA_034434695.1 Anaerolineaceae bacterium | reverse complement strand
TTCCTCTGAATTGGATCGCAATAAACGAAAAGCTTTGTATGAACAGCTCCAGATTTATATGCAACAAAATCCTCCCTTCATCTACCTGTATGAGCCAGTCACTTTCGAAGCGACGCGGGATCGGGTATTTGACTACAAGCCGAGACCCTCTGAAATGCTCTATCTGTTCCCCACAGGAGTAAACCCATAGATGCGATACCCAATTCCGGAAACGGATGTGGAGAATGAGCTGTATATAAGCTTCAATTGTAGCTAATTCCGAACTCCACTCAAGGAGGTGTCCTGTAAAGCCTCCTTGAGTGGAGTTATGTCAAATGACTTGTTTGCGCTTCAGATTTGATTCGTAAAGGAGAATATGCTGAAATATATCCTTTCAAAAGTGTTTCAATCTTTACTTTTGGCGTTTGGTGTGCTTGTCCTGGCATTTTTAATGGTGCGGATGACAGGTGATCCAACCAGCTTAATGGTATCCCGAAACGCAACTGCCGAAGAACGAGCGGCGTTTCGGGAAGCAATGGGTTTTAACCGGCCGGTTCTGGTTCAGTTTGTCGATTGGATTCGGAAATCTCTCTCTGGCGATTTTGGAAATTCGTTGCACTTTAAGGAACCGGCGTTGGACTTGGTGCTTCAACGCTTACCGGCTACGTTAATTCTGGCATTAACCGGCCTTGGGATGGCAATTTTGATTGGGATACCTTTGGGCTTTCTCAGCGGCTTAAAAGCGGGGGGTATTATTGATGCGGTTGGCAGATTGATTGCCTTGATGGGGCAAAGTATTCCCAATTTTTGGCTGGGATTAATCTTAATCCTGATCTTTGCTCAGAAGCTGGGCTGGTTTCCCGTATTTGGCTTTGATGAACCTAAGGCAGTGGTGCTACCGGGATTTGTCCTCAGCCTACCTGTCATGGGAGAACTATTACGCCTTACCCGCTCTGCAGTTTTGGAAACGCGGAGCGAGGATTTTGTCCGTACTGCTTACAGCAAGGGGTTGAGACGAAGAACCATATATATCGACCATATATTGCTAAATGTGCTTATTCCCTTGGTCAGTGTGATTGGCGTTGAATTTGGATATATGTTAGGCGGTTCGATCTATATTGAGACTGTTTTTTCCTGGCCAGGGATGGGACAACTGGTTGGGCAGGCTCTGGGCTGGCGCGATTATCCACTTGTTCAGGCTATTGTTGTGTTTACAAGCATTGTCGTGCTTACCCTAAATCTGGTGACGGATATTCTTTATGCTATTCTAGATCCACGGATACGCCATGCAAGATAAATTGATAACAAGCAAAGCAGATACGCTTCTCGAAGTGCAATATACCTGGTGGGACAAGATGTCTCGACTAGGACGTTTGTTATGGCGAGATCGCATTGCAATTGTTGGGATACTTATCTTTCTCTCTGTTGTTGTTGCAGCGGTATTTGCCCCGATTCTGACACCCTATAAACCATTAGAGCAGAATTTGTATGCGAGTAAGCTACCTCCCGCCTGGGTTGCAGGTGGCATGTGGGAACACCCGTTTGGTACAGATAACTTGGGTAGAGATATGTTCACCCGGATTGTTTATGGCGCTCGAGTGTCGTTGGGAGTTAGTTTTTTCGGCGCGCTTATTGCGGCTTTTATCGGCGTGTTATTGGGATCAATTGCAGCCTATGCAGGAGGAAAGCTGGATGAAGTAATTATGGCGCCGATCAATTTGGTGCTGTCCCTACCCTATCTTTTGTTTGTTGTGTTTATTGCGTCGGTGCTTGGTCGCAGTCTGATCAATGTTATTCTCATTTTTGGGGTTACCAATGCACCGATCTTTGCTCGGGTAACCCGTGGCGAGGTTTTGCGGATCCGACAATCTCCCTACGTCGAGTCGGCGATTTGCGCCGGTGCCGGGTGGGCTAGGATTTTAATTATTCACATCTTGCCCAATCTGGTAGGACCGCTGGTTACCCTGATGTCGTTCCAAATCTCCGCCATGATCTTTTACGAAGCGGGCCTGGGCTTTATTGGTCTGAGTGTCCCCCCAACGGTTCCGAGCTGGGGAAATATGCTTGCCGAAGGACGGCGTTACCTGACGAGTTACCCCTGGCTTACGACTTTTCCGGGGCTAGCGATCATGTATACATCGCTGGGAATGAATTTATTAGGTGATTGGATACGGGATGTTTCCGACCCCAGGATTCGGCGGGCAAGAAGGTAAAGAA
>DAOTYY010000085.1:0-36510 GCA_034434695.1 Anaerolineaceae bacterium | reverse complement strand
ATCTCAATCCTACCCATCCACCCAGTATCAAAGTGTTTGGAAAAGGAGCAAAAGAAAGAATTGTTCCAATCTCAGAAGTGACTTTACAGGCTATACAGGATTATCTTCAAAGGGAGCGGGGGGATTTTACGGAAGATAAATTCCTGTTTGTCGTGGATGAGAACAATAAACCATTTCGTCCCGATACGCTTCATCGGGTTATAAAGCGAATCTGTGAGCAAGCAGGGGTTAGAAGGACGCACCTTGTTCATCGTTTTCGCCATACCTTTGCGGTGAATTTTCTCAAAAGAACACACAATCCATATGCGCTTCAAAGAATTCTTGGACACCAGAGTCTGGATATTGTCAAACGATACCTTGCGCTGGTTGATGCTGACGTATTTGAAGCGCATGCAGAAGCCTCTCCAGTAATGAACTTAATCATGAAATAGAAACCAGCAGGGCTGATGGGGGATTGAACGGCCCTATTTTCCTGGCTCATAACCGCTTGGTCGCAGGTTCGAATCCTGCCGGGCCCACTGTGTTGTTTTCTCCCATTCAATTGGGGAGATACCCCCAGGACGGGACATGACCTGTCCAGGGTCCATGCTTACCTGCCCGGTGAGCGAGCGCACAGATAGACCGGCGGCTAACCCGCCGACCGGTGATCCTATTAAGCCCGTCGTGAATACCATCAAGAGAGGTTCCGGCATCATTTCCATTAGACTGCGTACCTAGTGTCCTGAACCTGATTGTAGTTCCAGAACTTATGATATGTTCACTTGTTATCTTGCAACCTTACAAAATTGTTGGTTGACGGGCAAGTCAGCAGTTGCTAAAATGGGACTACAAGGGAAAAATTATGATTTCGACAGTGACGACATCAACAGTTACCACAGTTTCCCTAACAGCTTTTGGCACTTCGCTGGCTGTTATTGGGATAGTATTTTTGTTGAACTTATTGGTTCAAAAAGAGCTGGTTTCTTGCAAAAATTCCAAACGCGCACAGTTACTAGGCAAAGCGCTGAACATTGGTATCATTCCCTTGTTATTAGCGTCGATGATGCTGATTGCTTACCGCATGATGGAAGTTCTTTACTAACTTATATCCTTTAGGTTACTACTTTCCGCTGATGCGCCGCACAAGAGAAGCGGCGTCTATTTCTTTAAAGAAAAGGAAAAATCAGAAACAGGAAAATGTTGGTCAGTGAATGAGCAATAATCACGCCAATGATAGATTTCTTCCAGTACACTATCCAGCCGAAGAATAACGCAACGACAAAAACAAAGATAAAATCCAGCACAGACTGATAGCCTAAATGCATGACAGCAAATATGAGAGAAACATAAACAATAGCAAGACTTCCTAACCTAGCTACAGCGGTCGTTTGTAACAACCCGCGGAAGATCAACTCCTCCAGTAAACCGGTGTATATGGTCAAAATAATGATTGGCAGCCACAATGCCTCAAACCGAAAAGCATCTGCTAGAGGCGCCGGGCGCAGGATCAGGTATTCCAAATACCCCAAGCCGACCCCACTCAAGCCAATGAGCACTTGTAGCGCAAGGTTCTGTCTCACAAAGCCGATTTTTGCGAAATTAAATCCAATTAGTCGCAGTGTGATATAGAAAGCAACTAATAAGGGGGCACCAATAATCATGTACCAGTATATCAGTTTGAAGGGTGCCAAGGGCACGGAGAGACTCATCAGGCGGATAAGCGGCACGAGAGACAGCGAAAATAACATCCGTCGCGTAGGTGGTTTGGAAAACAGCGCACCTTGAATGAGTGAGGCGATCATGATTCCCCCATGCAACACCAGCCCAATCACTGGTGAGAAGAGGACTGTAGTCAGTGCCTCAGCCAGTGTAATGCCTGTCAGGTAAGCAATGGCAATGATCCACCCGCCCCGTGACTCTTCCTCCTCTGCCTCCATTGAGCGGGTTTCTTCAATAAACTCCTGAACCGGCATGGGAAGAGCGCGAGTGATCATCTCTTCAACGGTCAAAGGCATGGTTTGCGCAAGTGCATCTTCAGGCTTGAAAACAAGCCCAGCATCCAATCCCTGCAGAAAGCCAGTTACCTCACCAGGCTCAAGGTTTACAGCCTTCTTAAGAATTTCTTCCACTGCCCACTGAATACCATCCAGAATCACCGCATCCCCCGGCTTTAGTTTCCAGGCTTTCTTGAAAAAACTGAGCGCAGCCTGAGGCGTCGGCGCAGTCCAGCCCAGCATCACCCAGTATAGATGATTGTCTTTCTGCCTTCCCGCCAGTTTCAGCAATTGTTTGTGCTCAAATTCAGAAGGAGGCATTCAGCAAACCATCCTACTATTCTCTGATGGTAAGAACATTCCTTTTTTCATTTGTATCAACCAAAACCAGAACAGTTCCGTTTTTAGAAAGAAAATAATTCTTCAAAAACTGGTAGATTTGTGTATTGCCAGGCTCAAGGGTAAAAGAATACTCGCGTTTCACGTTTTCCTGCAATATTGTCAGTTGATAGGTATTTTCGCTTTTCGAGTTATTGGTAATATTCACCTGAACAGTTTCCCGCTGATCGTCCAAAACGGCTTGTGTAATATAAAATTCTGTAAAGCCCTTCGTAATTGCGGTTCGTGCATGGGCAACAGAAGTTGCAGCTAATGCCCAGTAACAAACAAAAACAAGCATCAAGATCAGACTGATACCAAGCGAGGAATTGAACAACTTAACTGACAACCGACGGCGATATATCCACAGAACCAAAATGTTTATACTACTTATTACAAATATTATTGCGATAGGCAATACGTTGAGCCAAGACAGAAAATTAAGCAAGTAACCAAGAATGATCACAACACAAAGGCTAAGTATGCTGCTAACGCCGCAAAACGAGATAAAATGGCTTATTCGCATTGCGTGCTTAACAACCAACATCAAAGTGAAGCCGGGGAATAGCAACGTCGCAAGCACAGTGACAAGAATTGCTATTGTATCTACTGGAAATGAGCGATACAGTAAACCACTGCGCCAATCAGGGATATGCTCAGGCAGCGAGGAACGGATGGGTTGAAACACAGCCAGTTTTTCCGAATCATATATTTTATTCAGGTAAGGATTTTTCTCTATTTCGTCATAGTGCTGCATCCACGGTTCCATAAAAATCCATCCAAAGGTAACTACTGGTTTACCAGATTTGTCAATGACCCAATAATCTACAGGATATTTTGTTACATCCATTCCGCTTACTAACGCAGTATATTCCTCAGGGGTGACCCAAGCAAAATCAACCAATTTCTGGCTCTGGATACTCTGCAACTGAAGAAGCGCAAAAACATTTGCGTCTGCCAGCACAGTTGACGAATGCCGAATAAGTTGACCAGAAATTCCCAACTCTTCTACTTGCTGATCGGGTTTAAATTCTGAGATAAAACTAACGAATCCAAGTATTGAAACAAGTGCTAATCCACTCAAAAGGTAATGCTGAATCTTTGTCTGCTTTACAACCAATAATAGCAGGATAGGAAAAACAAGCGGAATAACACGCGTACTAACAGCACCATACCCCAGATAAATAAACATATGAACGAAATTTACAATGAGAACAGCCCAGATAAAAATATCCTCTTCACTGCCGATTGCTAGTTGCAAATTCCGTTGTCTTAATGTAAGAATGATCTTCTGTACTACCCAATATCCAACCGGCAGAACCATCAAAAGCAAACTGATCAGGGTTAGATAAGTTGCCAATGGAGGATTAACTGGTGAGACAACAAATGGCGCGAGTTTCTGATCCGTTCTTTGTAATAATGGAATGATAATCTTGCTGAAGAAATTTTGATACAAAGCCTCATTTGTGGTTTCGCTACGCATATGAGCCAGATAGTTGTGATAAAAAATGGTATCAAATGTCAAGTAAAAAACCACCATAAATAATGGGATCGCCCATGTAATATTAACAGGCGTTCGCTCTCTAAACTTAAGGGCAAGGATTGAAAATATCATGATGGTGATCATCCATACAGGTGTCGTCTGGTAAAAAAAGAAGTTAACGACAAATATAATAAAAATAAGAATGGAATAAATTTGCCTGCGTTCTTTCAACCAGTAATAGAAAAGGATGAGAAAGCCGATAAATAAATTATTTGTCCATGCATAAGTTTGCACTGCATACTGGCTATAAAGACGTGGATAGTACCAGCCAATATAAAGTGCCAAAGCAACAGCATTGAATCTTGATGCACTAATGGTTTCAGCAATAGAGAAATAGATCAGTACAGAAAAAAGACTCCCTATTGGTAGCAATGCCAACCAGTGTGGATTCCAACTACTAGAACTGTAGAGAGCGGAAGCGAAAATTTCACTGCCCAAATGTTCAGCATGGTACGCGGAAGCTGAGTTTGAATATGTGGGTATAAAACCGAACTTAACAGAGGCAACAGCTCTTGCTATACGATATAAAGCCCAAGGTTCCTGAAGTGAATATAATGAAAGTAGAAGACCCGGCACTGTAGCAACGACTAGTGTCACCAGGTCTGTGAGCAAGATGCGAAATTGTTGTTTAGACGTCATGAACTGTACGTCCCAAAACTTAATCTGAATAGACTTTTTTACTCAAAAAAAATGCTGCAATGAGTATATTCCCTAGTAAAATTCCGATACCGCCAGCAGAAATTCCGACTCCAGGCAAAAGGAAAACGCTCAATCCTAAAACAAGAATTGCAAGAATCGTGCTGCCTGTAATAAGCATTTTTATCTTTTTTTCTAACCGCAAACGATTGAAGAATATCTGGTTTATAGTAACAAATGGTGCAGCAACGCACAGCCAGCGCAATAAACCACTGGCAGATTGACTGTATTCCTTGCCGAAAATCAATAGAAACAGGGGCGCACCTATGAAGAGTATAACCGAGATTGACAATGTAGTCATCAACGATAGCCTGGTCACTCTTGCTAAGATTTGTTCTGTCTGTTCCGGCATGTTTGCACATTCGGCAAATGAAGAGCCAATCAATGCAAAAGCCGGGCTGCAGATAAGACTTCCTAACATGAGCGCAATATATGCATAAGCATTCGCTTCTGCTCCAGCAAGCGAAAAGACGAGCAAAGGCAGCAATGTTTGAGGAAGCTGCCAAATGAGATTTGCCAGATGATTGCCAAGCGCATAGGGCAACATGATGAACATATCCTCAGCATTCAAGGTAAGCTTGAAACGATAATCTGTCTGGATGGTGGGCAACCGCATCCAAATATATATTAATGCAATCGCAAAAGCAATTAAGTTTGAACCAATCAAGCCGACTGCCGTGAATTTGACAAGAAAGAATAAAAAAATTAGACGCAGGATTTGGGTGATAACAGTATAAGTAAAAGCATCTTGTGCTCTTCTACGGGCAACGTACGTATCGCGAATGATTGAACCAAGTGAGGCAACAACCACATAAGTAAGAAAGCCAAGAGCCAACAGGGGATTACGAAAATATTTTGCCATTTCGGCAGACCAGAGCGGCAAACTAAGCAGATAAACTCCACCAATTGCTGTTGCCACTATAAGGGAAAATGAATAAACAGAATTCAGCAAGCGGAGGGGGTGGGGGGATTCAGGTAAAAGTCGAATAATCCCTGTGCTGAAACCCAAGTTAGAAATTCCAGCCAGTAATGCCACTGCAGAGAGAACGGCAGATGCCAAACCCACATCGACAGTGGAGAACAACCGGCTAGCAATGCTCCAGAATAAAAAGCCGGTTACCGAAGGAAAAAAGTTAAGACCAAGCAAGTAACCCGCATTAATAAAAAGAGGCTGATTGGAAAATCCAGCTATTTTCTTTTTGACCAGAGTGAGCAATTCACAAGTTATCATGAACGATTATCAACAACTTTTGTGTGAGCAATTAAGTCAACCGCTTGTTTTTGTTCATCCACACGAAGTTTCTTGAGTTCGAGAGGTGTGTCGACTATGTACATATCAAGCGGGAAACGCGTCAACAAAGCTCGACTGCGTTCGCAGAGCAGGAAAACACAGGCGCGAACACCGTTTATGAAGCCCGGCTTACGCACAATGCGAGCATCAAAATCAGAAGAGAGAGTTCTTTCATTTCTTGCCAGACTGCCATATACCATGAGCGCCTGAATGGACGGTTCTCGCCTAGCGCGGTGAGCTAGCGCATCAACATAGGAAAGAAATTTATCGTCAGGAGTTTGAACCAGATCAAAACACTTAAGCGCTGCCCAAAGTTGGCCATTGAAAAGAAAATTGAGAGTATGCACAATCAGAAAACTCACAAATAAAGCTGCTTGCCATTTTAGTATTGCTTGTAAAACGAGAGCAAACAAAACGATAAGAAGCAATTCCAACCCAATCTTGAATAATCGTTCAGTCCATCCCATGTAGAACAACCCTTGAAAAGCCCAATGAGAAAGCAAAGCAGTTTCCGGATAGCGGAAAATGACGCTCAAAAAATGCGATTGAAGCTTACCATAGGACTTTTTTCTACTCACGATGCACACTCAACAATCCTAAGAATTTGATGAGCGACCTCCTTTATTGACGGTTGAGAGGAAATCATTGGATATCCCAATTGTTCAGCAAGCAGCCGAAATGCATCTAATCTCTTCTCTAACTGCCAGTCACTTTTCAAATCTGGGCGTCTCTGGCGGACTGTATCTGCATAATCAAGCGTCAAGATAAGGATCATTGCATTCTTCGGCAACAGCTTCAAATATAAGTTTACAGGCGGCTGCAACTGAAAGCCTGAAATAACCCCAGCAACAGCAAGGTCTACCAGCATATCAAGCACAAAACGTTCACAAACGATCGTTGTCCCGCACCACATGGGCAGATAGATCTTAAAAAATCCAGCAAACGCTGCATCAAAAAGTAATGTCCATGGCAACAACAATCGAAGTATGGTTGAACGACGGAAATCCCAATATCCATGTCGTACATTTCCAACTTTCTCATACCAGCTATATCCTCGAAAGCGGGCATAGACCAAAAAGGGAACACTTAGAAAAAACGGAAAGCGCAGCCAGACATGCTGGGTTTGGATACCTTTTCCACGTAAATGAGATAACAGCAAAGAAGTTTGGGTGCTTTTGCCAGTTCCATCACAACCTGTAATATAGATAAAACGCGGATGCTGACCTTCTATTTTCATAATGTTTCTATCAGTTCTGACCATTCTTCTCCTAGCTTTTGCCAACTACGCACTTGAGCGAACGACCCCGATTGAAATGTTTGAGAGTTCTTTATTTGCGTTTCTTCAATTGCTCTTTGCAATGTGCACGTAAGGGATACAACACTTCCTGGCTCTGCTAGGTAGCCTCTCGAATTCAGCAGTTCCGGCAAGCAGCTGATGCGAGTAGTAACCACAGGTTTTCCTAAGGCTTGAGCTTCAATCAAGGAGAGCGGTGCATCTGAAAGAACCAATTCAAAAGGTAAAGCTACAAGGTCACATGCAGCAACCCAGCGCACTAACTCGGGGGGAGGAAGATTGATTTCTATCAGATGAGTCTTCTCCTTCAGACCCAGATGACTTATTAGTCGTCTGGTTGTTCTGAGCTCGGCTTTGCCTTTTTCCATCGAGGGACGGGCAAGGATGACTAATCGCACTTGTTGGTGCATGCCCCTTAAATTTGCAATGGAGCAAATCAGGGTTTGAATGCCGCGAACTGGACTGAGCGCGCCAAAATAGCCAATCAGGAATTCACCTGTCGAAAGTCCCAAAGCAGTACGAGGTGACGAAAGCTGATTGAGAGAAGAAGCCCAGATTTCATCTACTCCAGGGTGAATAACCGCTATTGCACCTTCCCAGAACTTTTCCGCTAATCTTTGGGCAGTAGTTTTGGTTTGGGTAACAATCAGTCGAAATGGATTGCGCTTTACCCCCTCTCGCAGCATCCATCTAGGAGAAAACGCTCCTATGAGATGAACGGCGCTAAATGACCAATTGCGGAGTAGTTTTGGCAAACCCAAGTTTTTCATCTCTGTCATCGTATAAAGCGGCGCAGTGAAAATGCCTATGTGAAGACGTTTATCATTGAGAGGTAAATCCTGGTGAATAAAGCTGGTCACACCAACATTCCAGAGCACGACTTGAGGATCAAGCACATGTAGTATGCTTGACAGTTCCCGGTTCTTTTGCCAAGTAAACTGGTGTGTGGAAGTTAGGCGGTATATCGGCACCTCTAATGACAAATCGCTGGAACTGAAGGAATCGGTAACAATGTTCACAATATGATCACGCTTGAATAACTGCACGGCAACTTCGGTAAGGTAGCGCCATGGTTGAAGACGCATGTTTGTTGTCTTCAACCCAGATACGATCAGGCAAACGCTCTTTTTCGCTTTGCTCACTTTTTACTTTCTCCTAACAGTACCTGATACTCTTGCAAGTAGCGTTTTCCTACTACATCCCACGAATAATGATTACATACGGTCGCGCGGGCTTCTATGCCCATCTGTTGCGCCAACGTAGGTTTTGCAATAAGATTCAAGATAGCATCAGCCAACTGTTCAGGCTGATGAGGCGGAACAAGTAAGCCGTTCTTTTGATTTTCGATTATGTCCAGATTGCCGCTCACCGCAGCGGCAATGACGGGTCTGCCACAAGCCATTGCTTCCAGTAAACTGGTAGGTAGTCCTTCATAGTGAGAAGGATGTACATACATCATACAATGCTGATAATACGAAATCAGCCTTGTACGCTGATGAACATGACCAAGAAGAAACACACTATCTTTTAAGTTAAGCTGTGTAACTAGACGCTGGAGGTTGGGTCTTAAGGGCCCTTCGCCTAAGACAATAAATCGTAAATTAGGATGGTATTTGAGAACAATCTTAGCGCTTTGGATTAAGTCTTCTAAACCTTTGCGAGGTGCAAGTCTGCCTACTGTTAAGACATACATAGGCTGATCGTTTGGCATTAGTATTTGGGCGGGTTTGAAAAGATCTATGTCTACACCATTTCCAAGAACAGCGACACGTTGTGGGTTTATCCCATATTCTGTAAATTCCCGCCTGACAGTATTTGCTACCGTGGTTAACCTATGAACTCTGTGCATTAACTCGGTTTCCACTCTCAAGCTAAAAGGAGTTTGTAACTTGATAAGTAAACTATATATATCGCTTACTTTGACTGCTCGACTATCTCCTTTGATAGGAGTGTGAATAGTAGCGATAGTAGGCAATCCAGTTTGCGGCATTTTGACCAGAGGACTGTGCAGGTGAAACAAATCAAGTTTGTTTTCAAGCTGATGAGTAAGCCGATTAACAAACAAATTATGAAATTGAACATGAAAAGGATACAGCGGAAGAAAACAGGGCTTCCAAACAAATATACCTTCCGGTGTGATGTACTGATCAGAAAATAGTCCTCCGCGTGTTATCAAATGCACCTCATGTCCCTGCGATACTAACCAACGGGAAAGATTCCATACATAGAAACCAATTCCCTCTTGGGGTGGAAAAGGAGTCGAAAAAATCATACCGATACGCATTTATCGTTTCTCTATATGAAATTTATTCCTGTGCTGTTCCCACGTGTTCAGTTGATTACGCAATGCCTGTATCAAACTGGTAGAGCCATCGAAAGTTGAGCTAAACTGAGGGACTTTGTTAAGCGCCTCTTTCAATACTTGTCCATTCAATTGTTCGTTTAGGATAGCCAAAGCTCTTCCTTGCTCATGCAATGCGCTAGCGAGTTCTATTTGATGATCTGTCCAATTCTCGTTAAATTTTCTTAGCCGAGGGATGATGATCAGCGGCTTATTTAACAGAAAGACAGCAATAATCGTACCTGCAGATGCCTGTGAGATGACAATTCGCGCTTGTTGAATGAACTTGTTAATGCTCTGGCTATCGGAATAACGAAAATAATCCGCGTGGATGGGGATATAGTCAGAACATCCCGTTTGAATAAGGACTGGTTCTCCTTCAACAAGAGTTGCCAACTCATCCGCTGCTTTGACCAGACGTTCGAAGCCTTGATCGTGTGTACCAACCGTAACAAAAATCATATCACTGATCCATGGTAGCGCGCTTTCTTGCCACAAACGCAAAGAAGCTGCGGCCATTGTACCCAAAACTCATCCACGAGTGGATAAGCCAGCTTGCCAGTTCGCGAAAGTTTTTCGACACGGCACCAACTCTCAATGAAAATTGAGCGTATTCCCAGCAGCTTACCCCAGAAGAAAAAAGGCAGCGCAATTTCTGAACCAGTGCTGACAATGACATCTGGTTTCTCTTTTAGTAAAATCCACAACGCCCAGATGACTGCCCACCCAAAGCGATGAATGCGCGCTCCAATGTTCTTGCAGAAGTATACTGGAGCAATGGCTTTAATCTCCTCATCTCTGGCGCTGTAATGCGTTGCAAAGAAAATCTCGTGTCCGTCAAATGCTTTTAGTAGTCGCAAGAGTTCGGTCAGATGTCCTCCATGTGTACATACTAGGGCTATTTTCATTTTTTGTACCTCATCCACTCAACCGTGATTTTAATTCCTTGCTCAGTGGTGTAAGGCAAGTCGCCAACGAGTGAATCCAATGGGGCAATGTCACAAAGTTCATCCGTGATAATATTATTTAAGCGAAAACTGGTTAATGGTGGATTGTGCCATCCAAATTGACGCAGCAAATCCCCGATACGCGCGATCAACCTAAGCAGGCTAAATGGTAAAGTGCGAATAGGCTTTGAGCCAAATGCCTCTTGGACCATATTTGCAAACTGACGCAATTCTAGCGGGTGATAATCTGCTAGATAAAAGAGCTTTTTATGGATCACTTCATCTGAGACTTCTAAAAGTCTTTCCACTTGATAAACTGCATTCTTAACAAACCCCCACTGCTTTCGTGTCACAATCTTACCGGGGTGAACATAAAGGTTGTTAGCAATTGCTTCAAAGAAATTCTTGTATGGTACGTCAAACCATGGACCCCAAAGCGAAGTAGGACGGACAATGCACCAGACTGCTCCGAATTCATCTGCAGTGCGTACAATACGCTCTCCAATCATTTTACTTAATCCATACAAAGTGCTTGGACAGTAGTCCAATTCATGATGTGGGACGTACCCCAGCCTGCACACCAACTGACTGGAAGCAAAAATGACCCGTTTTACGGATGGAGTTAATCGTACAGCATCAATTAAATTACAAATTCCTTCGATATTTGCAGCATATCCAGCCAGATTACGCCTTTCTCCCAAATCGGTTCGCGCAGCAAAATGAAGTATGTAATGCGGAGCAAATGCTTGTATAGCCTCAAGAAGTTTCTGTCGGTCCAGGATATCCACCTTTTGCCAAAATGAATGATAACTAGGATTACGAGGCGACAGAATATCCAGATTAGTTACCTGGCACCCCCGTTCAACAAAGTGCTCTACAAGATTCGTACCAATAAATCCAGAACCACCGGTAACCAGCACACGTTCTCCTGTCATCACAGCCACACTTTTGTCAATCGCCCCTGCCTAAAGTAATGGGAATAGACTTGAACTGTCAGAAAACGATGCATTTGATGTAAAAGGATAGGAATACCTTTGCCGTACCTTCTAGCAACCAATAATTCCTCATCAAACTGGTTATAAGACGTCTGACCTGACTTTGAAGTAGAGTGAATCCGAAACCGAGCTAACGGACTATGTAAACGATGAATGGGATAAACTCGTCCGATTCGCAGCCAGTATTCATAGTCCATTGTGTAATTTAAGCTTTCATCCAGGTACCCAAGTTTCTCTAATAGACAACGCCGCCAGAATGTAGCTGGCTGTGCAATAAAGTTCAATACCTGCAAAATGGCGTAGCTGCCTACACGCAGCCAGAAATTCTTATACCAGCTTATACCACGCCGGATGATCCTGCCTTGTTCATCTATGTTGTGACATTGTCCAGTAATCCACATGGCTTCTGTATGATTAGCGAAGTAATTGCCAACTTGAAACAGTGCATTAGCCTCGTACATGTCATCTGCATTGAGATAGGCGACAATCTCCCCGCTTGCCATTCGTAAGCCTTTATTAATAGCATTTGCCTGCCCTTTATCTCTTTCGCTAACCCAGATGAGGCAGTCACTGTAGCGGCGTAAGACATCTAACGTGCCGTCCGTTGATCCCCCATCAATGACAAAGTATTCCAGGCCAGGATAATTTTGAGACAATACTGACTGGATCGTCTGCTCAATAAACCGAACCTGATTATAGGAGGGTGTTACAACACTGATGCGGGGTAGTCTTTCGGGCAGGCCCAAATTGGTCATCGTCTCTTTAGATCCTTGAGCATGTCCGTAATTAGACCTCGTATCGAATGCAGCGTAAAACCTGTGGATAACATAATCAGTCCGAGTGTCGAAAGTAAAACACACAACATAGCAAATCCCACTGGCAGCTCTTTTGCTTGTCTGAATCGTTCAACTACCCAAATTCCTAGTGCCATTCCTCCTAGCAATAGGGCTACGCCGGGAACACCAAAAAACAAAAGTGGACGATACTGCCCGGTTAACTTAAGAATCCCAGCCAACACATCAAATCCCTGTTGCCAGACAGACCGCTTTGGTTTATCATCGTATCGAACAGATACTGGTACTTCTAATATTCTCAACTTATGTTCGCGAGCAATAAACTGCATTTCAGATTCCACTGCAAATCCTTTAGAGTGAAACAAATGCCGACATGCCTGCGGTGAAAAAGCTCGATAACCGCTTTGTGTATCGCTGACTGAAGTTCCGGAAATCCAGTTCGTAAAATATCTAAAGAACAAATGAGCAAGCCTTCGGTGTCTTGGAACCCCTGAAGTTTTAGCCAGATAGCGAGAACCAATAACGATATCAGCCCGATTCTCGAGGATGGGTTGTACCAAGCGGGGCAGTTCCTCTGGATAGTGCTGTAGATCGCCATCAATAGTGACCACTACTTCTGGATTTAATTGCTGGACCACTTGAAAACCAGCATTCAATGCTTCAGCTTTCCCTTTGTTTTCAGGTTGTCTCACCACAATAGCGCCTGCACGCTCGGCAAGATTTGCGGTATCATCTTCGGACCCGTCATCTACAACCACTACTGTCACCGGCAAACTCTGGAGTTTAAGTACCATACTGCCGATAAAACGTTCCTCATTATATGCAGGGATCAAAACCACAATATTGCGCTTTCTGAGCCGTCTTGCAGTAATCGGCTCTTCACTGGCAAGTTTATGTGCCTCATCCTGTAGAATATTTTTCCGCCTAAGGATTGCCATAATGATTTTACGAATGGGTGTAGAAATGTGCCTTAAGAGGACGTTGAAAAATCATATTTGACGCATATCTATACGAAGAATTTACCACTCTAGCACCATAGTAGGAGTCAGTTTTTGTTTTTTTTTAACACTCTCGTGTCTTTAATTTTAGCATTTATTCCTTGTTATATTTTTAACAAAATTGTTAAGGGGAGCGGCTAAAAATTTCCAAAATAAATAAGGTATAATGTCGCACGTTGCACGCCAAAAAATCGTTGAGGAACAAAAGCACACATTAAATTTTTAAGATAAGGGCATTAAACAACATGAACATCTATATCACCGGGATCAGCGGGTTCTTAAGTATCAATCTGGTTCGTTATCTGCGTGATAAAGGAATTGAAAACATTGCCGGTATTGATCTGGTGGACTTTACCTACCCGGAACGTCCTTATATCAACTTCCGCCAGGGGGATATTCGCGACCCCCAAGCCGTTCGGGAAAGTATGCGCGGCGCCGACATCGTCGTTCATACTGCAGCGGCACTGCCTCTATATACACCTGAAGAAATTTTCTCTACCGATGTTGAAGGAACTCGCATCGTTCTTCAACAGGCATTGGAATATGGCGTTAAGCGTTTTATTCATATCTCAAGCACCGCTGTGTATGGGGCCCCGGACCATCACCCAATCTACGAAACAGACCCATTGATCGGTGTGGGACCTTACGGGAAAGCCAAAATTCAAGCTGAAGAGGTTTGCCTGGAATATCGCCAGAGGGGAATGTGTGTCCCAATCTTAAGACCCAAATCATTCATCGGACCGGAACGGCTAGGGGTGTTCGCCATTTTCTACGAGTGGGCAAGCGAGGGACGCAATTTCCCGATGATTGGCTCTGGCAAGAACCGCTATCAGCTTTTGGACGTGGAAGATCTGTGTGAAGCAATCTGGGCTTGCATGATGCTGGACGAAACGCTGGTCAACGACACGTTCAATATCGGAGCAGCCGAGTTCACCACTATGAGCGAGGATTATCAGGCTGTTTTGGACGAAGCTGGCTTTGGGAAACGCATTATCCCCTTTCCGGCTGGTCCAGTGGTTCTGGCTCTGAAAGTTCTGGAAGCGCTCAAGCTCTCTCCGCTTTACCCTTGGATTTACGAAACGGCGTCAAAAGACTCTTTTGTTTCGATTGAAAAAGCACAGCAAACTCTGCAATTCCGCCCAAAATATTCCAACAAAGATGCGTTGCTGCGCAACTACCGCTGGTATTTGCAAAACAAGGATCATTTCTCTGGAGAAGAGGGCGTGACCCATCGCGTGCCTTGGAAACAGAAGGCGCTCAAAGTGGCAAAAGTATTTTTTTAGTCAAAAAAAACGACATCCTTTGGCAACATGTCTTTGCAAGTCAACAGCCCAGCGCCTAATCTTCAGCTTCCTGATCTAGAGAGCAACCTGCACGCTCTAATCCAGCCAGACCGGACAGTGACGATTCTTAACTTTTGGTCGGCAGATTGTCCGGTATGCGAACGGGTAGATAATGTATTGTAGCCGCGCCTGACAACATGGGGCAAGCGCGTCATACTGATTGCCATTGCACCAAACGCCAATGAGTCCGATCATCTGATTCGAGAAGTTGCCCACCAGCGCGGTATTCCACTGGTACTGCTCGATCGTCAACTGAAAGCGACCACGTTGTACAACGCCCAAACCACTCCTGAGTTTTTCGTTGTGGACCAGGCAGGCATTCTGCGCTACCATGGCGCGCTGGATGATGTCAGCTTTCGCCGGCAAACGCCAAACCGTTTTTACCTCTTTGAAGCTGTTGAAGCTCTGATAAACGGACAACTTCCCCCTATCAGTCAGACATCCCCTTATGGCTGCGCCATTGTACGCTATTCAACGGCGTAATCACCGCAACAATGCGGCTATGCTTCCCCCTCGCCGCTCTCAAGCAGCTCTTTCAGGCGCGGATGATCACGATAAAAACCGCGGTAACGTTCCGGCAACAGCATGGCAATCCGGCACATGATTTCATCCGTATAGCGTTTGAGCGTTTCTTCGCGCGTTTCGCGCTTCAGTGGCTCCAAGCGGAACGCCGGTCCGAACTTTGCCGTGATCGTTGGGTACTTCAAAGAAACAATACCCTCCAGTGCCTTCTCCGTTCCGGAAAGACCAACCGGCACAATCGGCACATCCGCCTTAAGCGCCAGCAACGCCGTGCCGGCTTTGCCTTCCAGCAGTTCCCCCGTCTGGCTACGCGTGCCTTCTGGTGAAATCCCTACACACCCGCCGCGGCGCAGGATTGCAATCGCTTCACGGAAAGCAGTAAAGTCCGCTTTGGTGCGGTCAATCCAGATACCGCGAGCAGTCTCGGCAAACCAGCGGAAAAAGGGATAACGTTTGTACTTATCCGTCACTAATGCGGTAATATCCGGGCGGGTGGGAATCAAAAACAACACCGGAATATCCAGCCGCGAAAGATGATTGGTCGCCACAATCACCCCGCCCTGTGAAGGTACATACTCCGGGTGAATGAACTCCAGACGGGTAAATTTATGGAAAATGAAACGCATCCAGTTTTGCAATGTCTCGCGCTTCATTTCAGACCTCCCCCGATCACTAGCTAATCTCAGGTTCAATCTCGGTTTTAGCTGGCGATTTACGGTTTCGCAAAGCCTCGATTACTGCCGGAATGACCGAAATGACAATAATGGCGATAATCACCAGCGAGAAATTCTCTTTCACCAGCGGAACATTTCCAAAGAAGTAACCCGCAAAAATGAACAGTCCGGGCCAGAGTAAACCGCCAAATACATTGTATGAAATAAAATAACCATAGCGCATCCGCCCCACACCGGCAACAAATGGCGCAAAAGTGCGGATAATGGGAATGAAGCGCGCCAGGAAGATCGTCTTGCCGCCATGTTTCTCGTAAAACGCATGGGTGCGTTCCAGGTACTCTTTCTTGATCAGGCGCGAGTTGCCAGTGAAAGCCTTCTCACCGACAAAGTGACCGATCCAGTAATTTGCCGTATCGCCCAGAATCGCCGCGCCGGAAAGCAAAAACCACATCAAAAATGGGTTCAAATCGCCCAGAGCGGCAAAGGTGCCAGCAGCAAAAAGCAACGAATCGCCGGGCAGAAACGGCATCACCACCAGCCCGGTCTCAATAAAAATCACCACAAATAACACCGCATACGTCCAGACCCCTGCCCAGTTGATAATCATGCTCAGATATTTATCCAGATGAATGACAAAATCTATTGCAAACTTAACCAGTTCAAAGAAATCCATTGATCGTTCCTTTTCTCAATAAATTGGCAGGCGAATTATAACCCAATTTCCTGCTTGCTTTCCGCCAGGGCGCGCTGTATTGCCACCTTGCGGCTGGAACCGATCAGCAAGATCAGCAAGACCAGCATCAAAAAACCCAAAACCAGCGGGGCAATCCTGCCCAGCAGCAACGCCAGCGATAGGAAAGATGACTCCGCCGCTACCGAAGGCAGAATATTCACAAAGCCGACCAGCAAGCCAAATACATTCCATAAGCCATGGAACGCTACAGCAATCCAATACACCTGGATCAGTCGCCAGATCCCGCCCTGCTCCCGGACAGAAGCGAGCGCCCATCCAACCAGTGCAGTGGTCGTCGTATGCAGCATACCCGTCCCAAAGCGCCCGAGCACAAGCAACGACCATGAATCACCTGCCGGCGTTGCCAGGCTTCCCAGCGTCTCCACCAGCGCAAAGGTTGCGCCACATAACAGTCCGCCCGCAAAACCCGCTGCGGGCGTCAGCTCACGCCGAATGAATAGCAACAGCGCCGCCGGTTTGAGCAGCTCTTCAACCATTGGGATGATCACGACCGTCACGATCATCATCACGAACACCACTGCCGGCTGTACCAGCAATGGGCGGAGTACATCCAGTATCAGCTCGGATTGCTGGAGCGACTGAGGACTGAACTCTGATAAACGCTCCATAGCGGCAGTTAACTGACTCACCAGCTCCGGCTGGGCAGAAAACCAAACCAGAGCAACCACACCAACCACTCCCAGCATGACCACCTCTACCACGATCACCAGCGGCATCCCCAATACCAGCCCAAAGCTGACCAATCCCCATTGTCGTTCGGCACTGAGCACCTGGGGGATGGCGCGTTGACCGATACTGAGCAGCCACCAGAGCGGGATGACCGCCGCCAGCACCTGCAACAGCGGCAACACCAACCACTTTGCCCCATCCCAGCGGCTGACCCATGCCCCCAGTCCAATCACCAGCAGCCAAAACAGCATCAGCCAGCCGCCCTTACGAACCAGCGGAAATGCCAGATGGAGTGAAAAACGCAGGTTTAGCAGTCGGGATAATGACAGCCCCAGCGAGGGCAGTAAGAGCATACCGAAAAATCCTGTTATCCAGGCGAGCGACAACATCGGCAATACCTGCTGGTCAGGCGAAGCACCCATGATAAGAGCGAACAGCGCCAGAAACACCAAACCGACCGCTGCACTCAGATACAGCAACAACCCCAGCCCGCTGATCAGAAACATCGCTAGAGAAGGAAGATGGAGAGACGAGGAAGCGCTTTGCCTCATTGTTCGTTAATAGTCACCCGTTTTACAAGATCGCCCGGCGGAAGGCTTCCGCCCTGAGCAGGGTCGCGCGGTGTCAGGCGCTGCACCACATCCATCCCTGCCACCACCTGACCAAACACGGTATATTTGCCGTCCAAACCGGGAAGCGGAACATATGTAATGAAAAACTGACTGCCGTTCGTGTTCGGCCCCGAATTCGCCATTCCCACCACACCGGACTTATCAAAGCGCAAATCGGAAATCTCATTGTCAAAGTAATAGCCGGCATGTCCGCCGCCAGTGCCGCTTGGATCGCCGGTCTGCGCCACAAAACCCGGTATAACGCGATGAAAAGTCATCCCATCAAACCAGCCCTGCCGCGCCAGAAAGACAAAGCTGTTTACTGCCATCGGCGCATGTTGCGGATACAGCTCGATGACAATATCTCCCTTTTCCGTTTGCAGAGTAGCAGTGTACCGGTGATCAGCGCGAATCTGCATTGGTGGACAATCGGTGAACTGGCGTTTTTGAAGGCGAATAAATTCTACAATGGTTGCCAGGCTTTCATAATTGCGCGGCCGGTTGATATATGGCTCGCCGTTGATCAGCAGAAAAGGCGTACCCGGAATCAGATGTTCGACTGCCTGCTTTGCCTCACTCACACGTTGTCTTACCTCAGAGGAGTTGAAATCATCCCGAAATCGTGTTCCATCCAGCCCAATGGCGGCGGCTGCGTCCTCCAGCCAGCCCGAAAATTGTTGCGGTGTAAGTTCTACCCATCCTGCCTGCTCTGCATATAGTTTTTCCGCCATCTCAAAAAAATGTCCCTGTTTCCCGGCTGCCTCAGCCGCCTGCGCTGCCAGAACCGCCTTGTCATGGGAAGAGAGCGGAATATGGCGGAATACTACCTGTACATCATCAGGAAAATCCACCTGCAAACGGAACAATACCGGATACAGTTGGGCACAATACGGACATTGAAAATCGCCGTACATAATAAACGTTATCGCGGCTTCTTCGCTGCCGACGCGCCAGTCGCCTGCAGCGGCGGGTGGAAAATAAGCGGATAAAGTTGCATCAGGTGTCGGCTCTATGTTGAGAGCCACACACTCAGCGGGCGGCGTGGTGGAATGTATGGAAGGCAGGCTGACGCCCGGCGTTCTTTGAGAAGGCGCAGAGGCTTCCTGCCCGGCGCAAGCCGTCAGCAGGAAGCCGCACAGGAACAGGACAAACCCAAGACGCTTCAAAGCAGGATTACTTTTCCGCGATCGTCACTGTCTTCACCTTCACTGCCGGTGGCAGGTTGCTCCCTTGTGAGGGATCGCGCGCCTCAAATTTGTTAACAATATCCATCCCCGAAACCACTTCGCCGAAGATGGTCAAATAACCGTCAAAGCGTTGCAATGGCGCCAAGGTGATGAAAAAGCGGCTGCCATTGGAGTCAATGGTGCCGTTGGGATCCATCCCGACCAGCCCGGCGCGGTCAAAGCGCAAATCCGGCGTGACCTCGCTGGTATACAGAAAGCCGGGCGTGCCGGTGCCGGTGCCGCTGGGATCACCGCCCAGAACAGCCACCTCTGGGATCACGGCGAAAAAGTCGGTGTTGTCATACCAGCCCTGCTTTGCTAGAAAGATGAAGTTATTCACTGCCATCGGCGCTTTATCAGGGAACAATCTGATGACAATATCGCCCTTCTCGGTGGAAATCGTGGCGGTATATTCCTTGGAAGGATCAATTGCCATCGGGGGACATTCTTTGAACTTCTTCTCCTGAAACTTGACAAAGTTTTGAATGCTCTCAATGGTGTAATCCCCTTGATAAAAGCTGCCGTTGATGTAGACGTAAGGTGTGCCGCCAATGCCTGCCTGCAAAGCGGCGTTCAGTGCATCCGTGACCTTCTGTTTGATCCCGTCACTTTGCATATCGCTTTCAAAGCGTGCCACGTCAAGGTTTAACTCGGCAGCGCGGTCTTTGACGTAAACCGGGAACTGGTCAGGCGACAGCGAAGCCCATTCCTGCTGTTTCTCGAATAACAGGTCGTGCATCTCCCAGAACTTACCCTGCTTACCGGCTGCCTCGGCAGCCTGAGCGGATAAACGCGATTTGTCATGCCCGGAAAGCGGAAAATGACGAAAAGCAAAGCGAATCTGGTCACCATGCTGCTCGAGGAGTTTTTCCAGCACCGGCTCAAGAAGACCACAGTACGGACATTGAAAATCACTGTATTCAATCATGGTGATAGGAGCATCGGCAGGCCCCTTAACCCACTCACCTTCTTGAATATCGGGAATTTGTACGGTTTCCGGGCGACAGGTAGCCGGTTCGGAGGCGGTGAACTCGCGAGTCGGCTGCGCCTGCGGCGCAACGGTTGCCTGTTCTTGTGGGGCAGGCTGAGTGAGGGTAGGCATTGTTGCCGGGATCGCCGGACGACAGGCAGCCAGCGCCAGAATAGTCAACATCGAGATGGAAAACCAGAACTTTTTCATAATGTTTCCTTTCATAACCATGCGTTTGTTTTAAACCACTAATCGGGCAAGCGTTTCAGTATTGCCTGCAGCATTGTTTCTTGAACTTCTTCAACCGGGCAGAGCGTGTCAATCACCACCCAGCGTGCAGGCTGAGTGCGCGCCAGCTCCTGATAGCCCTGCCGAACGCGGCGATGAAATTCCAGCTCATAATCATCCAACCGATTCCACTCACCCCCGCCGCGTTTGCGCTGTAAGCCGGTCTCCACATCCACATCCAGCAAAAGGGTCAAATCAGGCCAAAGCCCTCCGGTGGCGAAATCAAGCAGTTGCCGCAAAAGCGTCAGATCGTAGCCATGTCCATATCCCTGATACGCCAATGTGGAATCAGCATAGCGGTCGCTTAAGACAAGCATACCCTGTTGCAAGGCAGGACGAATGACCTGCTCAACCAGTTGCGCCCGCGCCGCACAGAAAAGCAGCGTTTCCGTGCGCGGGTGCATTCCCTTGTTCTCTAGATTGGTCAAAATCGCGCGTACCTGATCACCTATTGGCGTGCCGCCCGGCTCTCGCGTTGTCAACACAGGATAACCTCGCTGACGCAGCTTCTCCGCTAACGGCGCAATGTGGAGCGTTTTTCCTCCGCCCTCTGGTCCTTCGAGTGTAATGAACATCATGAAATCTTCCTTGCGGCTGGATAATCGGTTTTTACTCACGGAAAATACGCACGCGCCGGTAGGGGTCTTTGCCGTACGAGTGGGAAACCAGGTCCGCCTGACGTGCCATTTCATGTTGCAAACGGCGGATCGTAGCATTCGCCGGAGGCAGGTCTACATAACGTCTGCCGTTCAACACCGACTCGATTGCCAATTGCGTTTGAGCAGCAACTTCTTCCCAATCTGCAGATGGCGGGGAAGCGGCGAGCGAAAGGTTGAACAGATCAGCCAGTGATTGCTCCATCTGGTTAACCGTATTAGCGCGCAGAACGTAGATGCTCAAACCGCGTTCTTCAGCGTTAAGAATCGTTTGCTGCCGGCTGCGGTAATAGGTGCGCAGCGTCATCACCACTTCGGCTTCGTCCAGTTCGCGCACTACCAGCGCCGGCACGCCCAAGCGCTTGGCAGCCTGCATCAGACGGTTGCGCGCTACGCCATAAGGATAAATGCGGATCGGCTGCAGACGGGTTTCGCCCGGCTCGGTACTCGGGGCGGCTCCCAATGATTCGCGAGGCTGCGGACGTTGCAAACCATTCCCGCTCTGACGAACCGGACCGCCATTTTCAACACCGTTCATTCCCGCAGAGCGGCGCAACCCCTGGGAAAAAGTGCGCATTGCCGGCGGCGCCGGTGGTTTTTCAATGTGAATCTCTCCCTTCTCATCCCGGTAACGCACCTCCGGCTGCAGGGGATAGCCGCGCACCAGCGCATCCACCGCCGCAGCGACGTCCGGGTGTACCACCAGATAATCGCGTTCCTGTATCTCTACCAGCACATCAAAGGTCGGCGGAGCACGGCGTTCCAGAACAGTTTTCTGCGTGCCGCGCCGGCGGGCTTCTTCATCGGAAAGCGTTACCGATTCGATCCCGCCCACCAGATCAGAGAGCGTCGGGTTGAGCAGCAGGTTTTCCAGCGTGCGTCCGTGCGCCGTGCCGATGAGTTGAACACCACGCTCGGCAATTGTGCGCGCCGCTTCGGCTTCCAGCTCGCGACCGATTTCGTCAATCACAATCACTTCCGGATTGTGATTTTCCACTGCTTCGATCATCACCTCATGCTGCAGCGAAGGCGTCTTCACCTGCATTCGACGGGCGCGGCCGACTGCCGGATGCGGCACATCGCCATCCCCGCCGATTTCGTTCGAGGTATCCACGATCACCACCCGTTTGGTCTCTGCCAGCACACGCGCCGCCTCACGCAACATGGTCGTTTTTCCGATACCCGGCTTGCCCAAGATCAGCAGACTCTTGCCGGATTCGACCAGGTCTTGAATGATGTCCAATGTGCCATAGACAGCGCGCCCAACACGACATGTCAAACCAACGATATGCCCGCGGCGGTTGCGAATGGCAGAAATACGGTGCAGGGTGCGTTCCAGCCCAGCGCGGTTATCGGCGTCAAACTCACCAATACGAGAGACGACAAAATCAATATCCTCGTGACTGACCTCTGACTCGCTTAGCTTGACTTCACAATCCACAAAGCGCGCCAAGGGAATGCGCCCTAAATCCAGCACGATTTCCAGTAATTTATCTGAGTTATTTTCTTTTACGACTGCGTCGGCAATATGTTTTGGTAACACGCCAAGCAGCGCATGCAGATCATCTGTAATTCTTTGTCTTGTCATACGGTCTATATTTTAAACCCCATTTTGCTTAAAGTGAAAGGGACGTACAGATTGATCATGATACAACCATACCACCCCCCGATTGAAGCGCCTCCGGCGCCATTCGTGGCTGCGGCAATTCAGAAGGCATCTCCTCTTCCAGCGAAACAGTAAAAAATGACTGCTCCAGCCCACCCACGCAGGAAGCGCTGGGTTCAATCTGAGCTGCTTCCACCGCCACGCGACGCCCGTTCACCGCTGGGACACGCTGCAACTGTCCCAGATATTTCACCAGCAACACTTGTGTTGGCGATACCTGCGCGCCCAGTTCCTCTAAAATATCTCCCAGCCACGCCAGGTATGAGCGAACTGCTACGTACACCGGACGCTTTGTTTCCAGTGGCATGCGGCGTAGCAAGCCTATCAACAAAGCAGCCGCGTTATCTACGTTGGGATGCACCAGCGGCTGAAAATAGGTACCCAGTGGACCTCTGACGCTTTCCAGATACGCCAGTATCTCCTGACCCTGCCGATGAACCAGTCCCTGCGCGGGCTGCATCGGGAAGGTTTCAGCACTCTGCGCCAGCGGCGGTGCCACACATTGATACAGAGTGCGGATGGCATTTTCATCCACTGCCCGGGCTGGCTGCCAGAGCGCATCGAAAGCCTCACTCCCCTGCGGCAAATTGTCCAGCTTCCAGACTGTCTGGCGGGCATAGACCACAAAACCAGCCCGCCGCAAAACTTCAACAATTGGGTTACGCTCCTCAACCTCCACTAAAACGTTCAGCGCCCCGCGTTCACCCGCCTGAATCGCTAAAGCGTCTAAAAGTTCCAGCAGGTGAGGTGAATCGAGCAAACTGGCAGGTGAGAGAAAAATCAGATGCGCCGAACGCTGACCACGCGGGTAGCGTACTTGTCCAAACAGGCGTTTCCTGTCCCCGGAAGAATCGCATACACCCGTGAAAATCTCCAACGACGGGTTAAGCCACGAAAGCGCCGCCAGTGGCTGAATCGGGTTGCCACGTGTCAGCGCCTGTGTATTATCCAGAGAAACGATCTGCTGCCGGCAACGGTATAGCGCGGGCAGATCATGCCAGGTCAGGATTCGGACGGCGATTGTACCAACTCCAAAAAATACCGGTGAAACCGGTCATCATCCGTTAACTCCGGATGGAAAGAAGTCGCCAGCAATTTACCCTGTTGGGCGGCAACAATACGACCATCGGGCAGACTCGCCAGAGGACAGGCATCACCCCAGACTTTTTCGATGAGCGGGGCACGAATGAAAACTGCCCGAAAAGGACGCACACGCCCGTTCTGTCCGGGCAAGAAAGGCATTTCCAGTTCAATCTCAAAGCTGTTCACCTGACGCCCGAACGCATTGCGTTCTACCACTATATCCATTATACCCAAAATCGGCTGATCGCGATGAGCATCTTTTGAAAGAAAGATCGCCCCAGCACAGGTGCCCCAGATGGCGCGCCGTTTACCGAACTGACGCAGCGGTTCTAAAAGACCAAACTCCACTGCCAGCTTGCCGATCGTGGTGGATTCTCCGCCCGGAATGATCAACCCGTCCACTCCCTGCAGGTGTTCAGGCAGGCGCACCTGCACCGTCTCAACCCCCAGCCGCTCCAGAATGTGCTGGTGTTCGATAAAGGCGCCCTGTAACGCTAAAACGCCAATTTTCATCGTGCTTACCAGCCTCGTTGGGCAATTAACTCTGTTTCCGGGATTGAAGAAATCTGCCGCCCGACCATTGGCTCACCCAGATTGCGGCTGATCTCCGCCAGAATCTTCGGCTCATTGTAATGTGTGACTGCTTTGACAATCGCCGCCGCGCGACGCGCCGGATCGCCCGACTTAAAGATACCCGAGCCGACAAAGACACCATCCATGCCGAGCTGCATCATCAAAGCTGCATCCGCCGGAGTGGCAATACCGCCTGCCGCAAAATTGACCACCGGCAGACGTCCCAACTGACGCGTTTCCACAACCAGCTCATACGGTGCGCCAATCTCTTTAGCAAAAGCCATCAGCTCCTCTTCCAGCAGGTTTTGCAAACGGCGAATCTCGCCCAGCACAGCCCGTGCATGGCGCACCGCCTCGACGACATCACCGGTGCCGGCTTCACCTTTCGTGCGGATCATTGCTGCGCCTTCCCCGATGCGCCTCAGCGCCTCACCCAGATTGCGCGCCCCGCATACAAACGGCACCTTGAACTGGTGTTTATTGATGTGATGTTCCTCATCCGCCGGCGTCAGCACTTCAGACTCATCCACATAGTCCACACCGAGCGCTTCCAGAATCTGCGCTTCAACAAAATGACCAATCCGACATTTTGCCATCACGGGAATGCTCACCGCTTCCATGATACGCAAAATCAGCTCCGGGTCGCTCATGCGCGCCACGCCGCCATGGGCACGGATATCCGCCGGGACGCGCTCCAGCGCCATGACCGCCACCGCGCCGGCATCTTCGGCGATGCGGGCATGTTCGGGGGTAACCACATCCATAATGACGCCGCCTTTCAGCATCTGTGCAAGACCTTTTTTGACCGCAAAAGTTGCTACTTCTTGTTCCATCTTCCTTGCTCCTTAACAGATCATATCTTTGTGCATTCAGCTACAAAGATACCGTTACACAGTAAATCTTTTGGATGAATTTTAATCCCATTTTGGACGGGTGATTAGAGCCAATTTTATATAATTTCAATCAGTCCACTTTATTAAGAAACCCTAAAAACCTCGCCGGGTTACAAAAACCGCAAGGTTTGTAAGGCTAAAAAGTGGATAGTTTAGCTTCTGGAACGCCGCAGCAAAGAGAAATAAATCCCCAAGCCAGCCCCGCCCAACACCATTAAACCGCCCAGGATAGCTAGCAGCGGGGAACGACGGGTTTCCTGCGGCTCTTCAGGAAGTCCTTGCGAGCTGAGCTGAGCACCAAAATCCAACACGGAAATATCGCCGGCGCGCAGTTTTAACTGATAATTCGTTTGCGTTGTTGGGTTATACCCTTGCGGGGCAGCAACGCTGACCGTATAGTCCCCTTCAGGCAGGTTGTCAAAACAAACGCGCGGCGGCTCATCTGTCTCGGGATTAAACTGGTCGTTGGTGGTGCCGGCAAGCGAAACTGTACCGGCTTTATCCGTTACACTGATTGCCCCACCAGCGATAGGCAATTCGGTTTCCTCCGCCAGCGCGTTCCCGTTGACATCATTGAAAAGATAAACGCAAATTGTCCCCGTTCCGGGGAAGGGGGTTGGAGTGGGAACGACAGGCGTCTCGGTTGGTGCCGGGCCTGGCGTGGGAGTCGGGGTCTGATAAATCCCAAGTAAAAGCTGTTGCCCTTCACGCAGTGCGCATTCTTCATCCAGATTATTGATGCGGCGCAGTTGATTGATGTCCACACCGGTCAAAAGAGAAATACTCAAACAGGTATCCCCGCCTTTGACGATATAAATAATGCGTCCATCTGCCCCGGCAGTGGGAGTTTGATAATACACCTGAGCAGGCGGACTGGCAGTTGCAGGGCTGATCAGCGCACCTGCCAGCACAAGCACAGAAATCAGAACAAAAACCAGCCAGGAACCGTGTTTCATGATGAGAAAATTATAACATGAGGATTCATCAATCAGCCGCTCCTTACGTGCTAGCATTGATGCTCAATTCTTTTGCGCGCTGACGCGCCTGTTCCAGCGTCGCCTGCGCCGCGCGGCGGTTTTCCTCATTGAGCGCACCCAGCATTTGCGCCAGCTCTTCCAGCCGCGCCGCGTCATCGAGACGTTCCACAATGGTTTGCGTGCGCCCGCCTTCCACCCGCTTTAGGACTCGGAAATGCTGGTCGCCAAAAGCCGCCAATTGCGGCAGATGGGTCACACATAGCACCTGATGCTGACGTCCAAGCTGCCAGAGCTTTTCACCTACCACTGCGCCAACGCGCCCGCCAATACCCTGATCAATCTCATCAAAAATCAATGTTGGAATGGCATCAGCGCGCACCAGCACATTCTTAAGCGCCAGCATCAGGCGTGAAGTCTCGCCGCCGGATGCGGTTTTGACCAGCGGCTTAAATCCCTCGCCCGGATTAGGCGCAATCAGAAACTCGACGCGATCCAGCCCGGTTTCATCAAACGCCAGTCGCCGCTCCCCAACCGGCACGCCCGTTTCATCGTCCTCCTGCTTGATTTCCACTTTGAAGCGTGCCCCGGACATATTCAAATCATCCAGTTCACGCTCCACCGCCGCAGCAAGCCGTTCGGCGGCTTGCTGACGCAATTCGGAAAGCTGCTGCCCCTGTTGTGCCAGTTGAGCCAACACCTGGCGCTCTTCTTCTTCCAATTGCTGGATGCGCTCGCCAGCATGAGCAATTGCTTCCAATTTTTTCCTCGCCTCCACTCCATGCGCCAGAACTGCGGTAATACTGCCGCCGTATTTTCGCTTCAGGCGATGGATAAGTTCCAGCCGCTCTTCAACCTGTTCCAAACGACGCGGGTTGAATTCCAGCCGTTCCAGGTAATCCTGCAAGGAGCGGATCAACTCTTCACTGCTCTCACTCATCATGCTGGCATGTTCTGCCAGCGCTGCCTGTGTTGCATCAATGCGCGCCAGTGCATTGAGTGAATGTACCAGCCGCCCCAACAAATCGGAAATCGAAGGCAGCTCCGGAGTAGCCCCTTCCAAAATTGCCAGCGCCTGACGCGTCAGCGTTGCCAGACTTTCAGCATTTGCCAGACGGTCGCGCTCCTGTTTCAATGTTTCCTCTTCACCTTCGCGCAGGCGGGCGGCTTCGATTTCCTGTGCTTGAAACTCCAGCAATTCCGCCCGCTGGGCAGCATCTTTTTCACTCTGGCGCAGCTCGCGCAATTCGCGCCGCAATGCAATCAACCGGCGATAGGATTGGCGGTACTCGTTGAGGAGGGTTTCGACACCTGCATAGCGGTCAAGCAAGCCAAGATGCTGGCGAACATTCAGCAGGGAAAGATGCTCCGATTGTCCATGAATATCCACCAGATACTCCCCCAGTTCACGCAGTAATGCAAGGCTGACCGAGCGACCGTTAACGCGCGCCACACTGCGCCCCTCGCGGCGGAGCTCGCGCCCCAGGGTTAAGTACTCATCTTCTTCACGCAGGTCCTCGCGGTCTAAAATATCCAAAATCTCTTTGCGGGTGCCTTCCGGCAGGCGAAAGACAGCTTCCACCACTGCTTTATCAGCACCACTGCGAATAGCATTGACATCTGCCCGCCCGCCTACAATGGCTTCGATGGCATCCAACAGAATAGATTTACCGGCGCCGGTCTCGCCGGTAAACGTCACCAGCCCGGCGTCAAATTCCAGTTCCAAATGCTGGATGATGGCGAAATTATCAATCCGCAATCCGATCAGCATGGCTTTTATGTTTTCACCTGAATACCGCGCAGGCGGTAATAGACGGTTGTAGTGACAATAATCACGTAAGCGCCCTGCCAGACAAGCGGCAGGATGGCAAACCCGCTGCTCAGGGGCTCATTGACCACCCAGAGCGATACCCCAACCAGGTTGATAAGCAGCAAAGGCAATGCCCCGAGCGCGGTTGCAAGGGCTATCAGTTTAAACAGGTGTTTTGAGCGGCGGCGCCGTGTAACACGGCTGACGATATTGGCAATCATAGCGCCCGCAGCCGGTGAAATCAGCAGGCTAAAATAACCCCAGAAAATCAATCCGCTGATTGCGGCAACCAGCAGACTGCCCAAAAACGAAAGCACCGCCGCAGAAATCATCCCCAGCGGGTAATCCACCCATTGGGCAGTTTCAAAGACTTTTTGCTGCCCCTTAATACATTCTTTACAGCGGTAACCGGTCGGGGTAAGCACGGCACAACTGGTGCAGATTGGACGCTCGCAGCGGTTACAGCGCAGCATCGTTTCGCGGCTGGGATGGTTATAGCAATAGTGCTTTTCTTCAACGGCTTCTGAGGTCACATATCCTCCCCTATGATTGGATTACGTTCCATGTACTTGGTCAAATTGCGGTAGAAATAACCGGGGTCTTGAAAGCGGATAAACGAGGCGGAATGCTCGCTGGCGCCGGCGTGCACCTCATCCTCCGCCAGCATAGTCACCGGTGATTGCCCATCGACACTCAACACCGCCTCATGGCTGGTATTGACCGAAAGCGTGACACAGGCGCCTTCCGCAAGAATGATGGCACGGTCCATGGAAAGATGCGGTGCGACGGGAATGATCAAAAGATTTCGCAGTTCGGGCGGCATGACCGGACCGCTAGCAGCCATCGCATAAGCCGTTGAGCCGGTGGCGGTCGAGACGATCACCCCATCAGCGTTGTAGCCTGCCAGCGGGATCCCATCCACTCGGGCATTGATCTGGATTGGGCGGACGAATTGCCCGCGGCATACTACCACATCATTGAGCGCTTCCCAGGTTTCCAAGCAGGTTTTACCGCGCCAGTGTGAAACCGAGAGCATCATGCGGTCTTCCAGCCAGTAATTCCCCTCCAGCAAGGAGGTCAGTACCGACCGCCACTGATTGCGCTGAATTTCAATCAGAAAACCAAAGCGTCCGATGTTAATCCCCAGCACCGGCAATCCAAACGGTGCACATAAGCGACCGGCGCGGAGCATGGTGCCATCCCCACCCAGTGCCACCAGCACGTCAAAGCTGCCACCGCGCACCTGCTGGCGCAGATTCTCGTCATATAACGACGCGCACAGTTGTGAAGTCACTCCCAGCTTATACAAATAGTGGCTGACTGCCTGTGCTTCTTCTGCCGCCTGCGATAATTGCGGATGATAAACAATAGCAAAACGGCGGGGGGGCGAATCTGGTTTGCGCATGACGTTAATTATAAGGCGAATTTCTCTGGGAGCGACGTTTGGCGCTCGTTCATTCCAGCTTTTGGTCACAAACCGAGCGATAGCCACAACCCGAACAGCGCCCGATCGACTCGTGAGAACGGTTGAGACGTCTGCTCTGTTCCTGAGCGCGCATTCGGCTGACCAGCGCCAACAGCTCCGCCTCCAGTTGCGGGGTGTAATTCACTTCAAAGGTACGGTTGCGATAGCGAATCAGTCCATAGGGCGGACGGCTGCCGGTAGAACGTTCCACGAGCAGACAATATGCAGCCAGTTGCAGAACATGCCCGGCGTGCGGCTGAGGGGGCGCAAAGCAGGATTTGACCTCTACCGGGATCCATCCCTCCTTGCACTTAACCAAATAATCCGGCTTACCGGTCAAACCGCTGAGCGGGTCAAACAGTGGTTTCTCCACCTTTCCCCAACCGCCCGTATCTGTGTAGACCACACGACCCAGCGGCAGCCCGCTGGCGCGGCGCTGACGAGCCGCCTGCCAGAGGGCAAGCAACCCTAACACCAGCAAAACGGCTGCTACAAGCAAAAATTTCATTGCAGGAATGCCCCCGTGATGGCGATTGCCGTCAAGATCAGGGCTGCCAGCAACAATACCCACCCTGCCAGACGCAACAACACTGCCAGCAACACCTGCCGACCGTGCCGGCGGTGATAGACATTGCCATTTTCGAGCTCAACCCGGTTTTCCAGTTCCAACCCTTGCAATTGATACCACCAGGCACGCTCGCAATACAGAAATGAGCCGATTTCAGAAGCGCGAATGATTCTCATGATTCTGATGGCAAACGGTTCACCACTTCCTGCAAAGCCTGTTTGAGTTTTTCTTCGCGCAGGCTGAGCGTCAAGTCGCCGCGCGTGCGTTCAACAATGCCGCGCACCAGATCTGTCTGGCGGCGTAAACCATTGGTAACGGCATCCGGATAATCCAGTGTTACCAGCAGGGCATAAATCTCATCCATCGCGCCCAATAGACGTTCCGCCTCTTCCGAGTAGCCTTGCCGCAGAATATCTAACACCCGGCGGCGCAGTTCTCCAGGCACTTCTGCCAATCCATTAACATATGTGGGAACTTCAACGTTCAGTTCCTCTGGCAACGGTAATGGATGGTCTAAAATAATCGCCGCGGTGATACGCGCTTCGCAATATTCCTTAATGGCATCCTGCGTATAACCGGCAAAATACAATTCAGGATAAGGCTGAAGTTCCTGCTGCAAAGTTTCCACCAGACGATGCGCCTGTTGCAAGTGTTTCTCCGCCTGTTTCCGTTCGTTGCGGTGAATAGCACGGATGGCATGAGCAGCATAGCGGGTAAGCTGCCGCGCCTGCGCCAGAGCACGGTCGCGCGCTTGGGTGCGGATTTCAAACGCCTGATGCACCACCTCCCCCAGAAAAGTAAACTTCTCCATCAAATCCGACACAGCTTAACCTCCTGGGGGCGAATCGGGCGGCTGGATGGTGCGGAACAGGTCATTTGCCAACGTGGAATCGTTCGGCAGGGCAATTTCACCAAAGCTGGCTTCATAGCGCGCCAGATTCTCACCCAGTGCACGCCAGAACAGTTTTGCACCCACGGGGGACATGATTAGACGAGACAACACCTGCAAACTATCTATCTGCCCGGGCAACAAACGGGCATAGTCGAAGATGATCTCTGCCGGGGTGTGACTGATACGCACCAGATTGACATAAACCGCTTCCAGTCCAGGGGGTAATTCCAAACGGGGCGCCACATTTCGGTTCGCAGGGGGCATGGTCATTACCCACCTCTCGTATTAGAAGGGAATTTCTTCATCACCGACCACCGTCTCTTCAACATCTACCGCAGGAACTCCAGGCTCACCTTCACCCCTGCCCAAAAAGCGCACTGTTGAGGCAGTAACCTCGAACGAGGCTGCGGCGCTGCCATCCTGACGTTTCCAGATGCGCGGTCCACCCGTAGATGGATCGGGCATTAAACGTCCTTCGATCAATACTGTGCGCCCTTTTTTAAGGTATTGATTACAGGTTTCAGCCAGTTTTCCCCAGGTGGAAATGCGAAACCAGATTGTCTCCTTGACAGGCTGTCCATCGCTGCCGGTGTACTGGCGGTTGGTCGCCACCGAAAAACTGGTCACTGCCTGTCCGGTGGGTGTATAGCGCATTTCGGGGTCACGCCCCACATTGCCAACAATCACAATCGTGTGAAACATATTTGGGCTCCTTATTATTAAAAAATCACTGCGTTTTCACTATTGTAGATGATACCACAACGACAAAAATTATTGTCGCATACCGGTTTTTCCAGGAATCACCCAAAGCTCATGGAGTAATGGGCGGGAAAGTGGGTGTACGGGTAATGCGCCAGGGAAGGACTGCGGTGGGTGTAGCAGCACTGGCGGTTGCTTCAAGCGGCGGGACGCGCTGCACGTCGAGATGATAAATGACCAGATTGGAAAAATTGACTGTCAGAACATTCTTTCCAGCAGAACGGGCAAATAAGCCAATGCTGCCCCTCTGCCAAACCGTATCGTGAACGCCAAACTGATATACATCATTGACAAAGAAACGCAATTCATTATTCAGCATCCACACACCCACCCGCAAAACCAGCGGCGAACCGGGCGGCACTTGAGCGCTGGGCGTCCAATCATACAGAATAACCACTTTACTGTTCTTGATGCGTTCCAAACGCAACATGCCATTACAGGCTATCAAAAAACGATAGGCATCCTGTGGACCAGCAGCGCGCAGCAACAAACCATACATATCTGCCCCGCGGCACAGGGAAGGGCTGGCGGTGATTTCCAGATAAACATTATCCACGGTCGGCTCACTGCGAAAGCTGAACAATGTCCCTTGTGGTTGGGCTACCGCCAGGGTTAGTTCCTGTTTGCCAAATGCCACACTGCCCGCTGCGCTGCGCTGCGTTTGCCAAGGTGAGGTCATTTCAAAGTGGTCTTCAAGGATCAGTTCCCCGATACCGGGATGCAGGTCCAGGGTAGGCAAAGCAGTTGGGGTTGCCAGAGGACGAGGGGTATCGGTTGGCGGAAACCACTGAATGGTTGCCGTCGGCGTTGCACTGGGCGCAGGGGTATCAGAAGGCAAAGTTTCTATTCCACCCTGCCCGGCGCAAGCCGTCATCACCATGATTAAAAACGGCAAAATGAGCAAACGTCTCAACGGACGATGACCTGACTGCGTTCCGGTCCAACCGAGATGTAGCTCACCGGCACCCCGCTGATAGATTCAATGCGCCGGATGTACTCTTGAGCCGGACGCGGCAGGTTTTCCCAGCGCCGCGCGCCGCGCACATCCTCTTGCCAGCCGGGGAGTTCTTCATAAACTGCCTCAAACGGCGAAAGGTCGGCAGGACCGAGCGGCAGCGTTTCATGGATACCATCTTTTGAGCGGTATGCCGTACATATCTTGACGGTCGGCAAACCGCTCAGGATGTCCAGCTTGGTAACCGCCAGCTCGCTTACGCCATTCAGACGCATGGCATAGCGCAATAAAACGCCATCCAGCCAGCCCACCCGCCGCGGGCGTCCGGTGGTGGTGCCAAATTCGTCCCAGGGGTTGGCGCCGCTGCCGCGCAGTCGTTCTGCTATCTCCCCAAATACTTCTGTCGGAAACGGTCCGGAGCCGACGCGCGTTTGAAAGGCTTTGGTCACGCCGATCACCCGAGCTACCGTCAGGATGCCCAGCCCTAAACCAGTCAGAGCGCCTGGCGCAGTGGTGGTAGAGCTGGTGACAAACGGATAGGTGCCATGGTCCAGATCAAGCAGGGTACCTTGTGCACCTTCGGCGAGAACGCGCTCACCCTTTTGCAAAACTTCCATCACGAGCGCACCGACATCGCGGATGTAAGGCGTCAAAGCATCGGCATACCTGCTGAATTCTTCAACAATATCCTGAACAGCCAGCGGTTGTGCGCCATAAAGCCCGCTCAGCCAGCGGTTGGTTTCTTCTAAATGAGCAGTTAGTTTCTGGCGAAAGCGCGGTATGTCTAGCATGTCCTCCATACGCAATCCGCGCCGGGCAGCTTTATCGGTGTAGGCAGGTCCAATGCCACGCCCGGTGGTGCCGATCTGCGCTGCGCCGCGCGCCGCTTCTTGAGCACGGTCGAGAGCCTGATGCGCCGGGGTGAGCAAATGGGCGGCATGAGAAATACTCAGCCGCTTAGGGTCCACCTTCAGTCCATTTTGACGCAGCATATCCATTTCCTTCAGCAACACCGCCGGGTTGACCACCAGCCCATTGCCGATGACGCCGACCGTCTGCGGGTGAATCATGCCGGAAGGGAGCAGGTGCAGCTTGAACGTTTGTCCGCCAACCGTCACCGTATGCCCGGCGTTGTCACCACCGTTGTAGCGGGCAACCACCGCCGCCCCTTCGGAAAGCAAATCCACCACGCGCCCCTTGCCCTCGTCGCCCCATTGCGTGCCAATGATGATCTCAAACGGCATAAAAACCTCCTTTGCAAAAAACCATCTGCAAGCTCCTTCATCTTTGATTATAACAGGGCTGGGTGTACACCTGAATACAATCACCGAATAAATCATTTCTAAAGTAAAATGGAATTTAGCAATATCTGTTGGACATTCAGGGGATTCTCATGTTGCGCATTCAACTGCTCGGCCCGCCGCTGTTGACATACAATGATAAACCCGTTAACATCCGGCGTCTGATCCTGCGCTCGTTACTTTTCTATCTCGCCTGCCAGCAGGACGTGGTGGGAAGAAGCACGCTGGTATTCCTCTTCTGGTCTGATGAACCGGAAGATAAAGCGCGCGAGCACTTGCGAGATGCTCTGAGCAAACTGCGCGTCCAACTACCCGAACCGGAAATGTTGGTGACCCACATGGATACAGTGCGTCTGAATCCCAATCGGGTATGGGTAGATGTGCTGGAGTTTGAACAACTGATTCGCCAGGCGCGTCAGGGAATAACAGAGTTGGGACCAGACCAGCCGTTGCCGCAAAAGGTCTATGATCGGCTGGTGGACGCAGTCAGACTATGGCGCGGCGACTCCTTCCTGGCAGGTGTTCAACTCCCCGCCACCAATGAATTTGATGACTGGTTCACCAGAACCAGCCAGAGCCTGCACCAGTCTTACCTGTATGCGCTGGAACGGCTGGGACAGCACAGCATGGCTGCCGGTAATCTGGACATGGCGCTGGAGTGGTGGGAACTTGCCCTGCAACATGATGAGCTGAATGATTCTTATCACTACCAGTATCTTACCTGTCTGCAACAGCTCGGTCGCTTTCGCGAAGCCTTACAACACTGTGGCCAGGCTTATGACCTGTTTCGCAAAGAAGTTCAGGATATACCGGAAAACCTGCTACGGCTATGTCAGCGCATTCACCA
The DNA here is from genome assembly GCA_034434695.1 of Anaerolineaceae bacterium. Classification (GTDB taxonomy): domain Bacteria; phylum Chloroflexota; class Anaerolineae; order Anaerolineales; family Anaerolineaceae; genus DYEC01. Next base: position 1,761 of record DAOTYY010000085.1, on the reverse strand, counting down.
GCAGGCAAGTGGCGGCGGTTGGCAGAAGACGGACAGCCCGGCATGGACATATCCCTGGAAGCATCAATCACCTTTTATTGGCAGAAAAGCATTGCTCAGTGAGATGAAAACGATGTTGCTGATGAGCGGCGGCGCGGCGGCGCTTGTCGGCGAGTCGGGCATTGGCAAAACCCGTCTGGTTTATGAGCTGTATCAAAGCCTGCAAACTGCACCCCGTTTACTGCTGGCGCGCGGGCGGGCGCTGGAAAGCCATTTGCCGTTCCAGCCGTTGATTGACACCCTGCGCCAGTCTGTACAGCCTGAGGAATGGGATCAACTTGACCTGCCCTGGCGGAGGGTTCTGAGCGAGTTACTGCCAGAGATTGCGGCAAATATTCCAGCTCACCAGAGTGAAACGGAAATAAGCCGCAATCAGCTTTTTGAATCCCTGCACCAGTTGCTACGAATTCTGACCGGCAAGCCTGGCAACGAGGGCAGTCGGCGCTTGTTGCTCTTTATAGATGACGCCCATTGGTGCGATGAAGCCACTCTGTCGGCGCTGGCTTATCTGCTGGAGCGCCGTTTCTTTATAGAAAACGGCTTGCTGGTTCTGGCTGTTCAGAGCGAACAAATCACCCCTCAACTGGATCAGTACCTGCATCATTTTCAAGCCGCCGGATTGCTCAAAATGCTGATGTTAGAGGCGCTCTCGGTTGCAGAAGTGAACGAGTTGACACACCGCGTGCTGGGTAAAAAAGTGAGCGCCGAGATTGCCGAGCGGCTCACCCGAGACTGCGGTGGCAATCCTTTATTGTTGCTGGAAACTCTGCGCAGCGCACAGGAGTATTCCGCGGAATCCCCGTTGCAGGCAGCAATGGGCAATCTGAGCCGCATGGACGCGCTGCGCACTTTGCTCAACGAACGGCTACAGCGGTTAAGCCGCGAAGAGCGTGAGTTGCTCTACACCGCCGCGTTGATCGGCAGTGAGTTCAGCCTGGATATTCTGAGCGCCGCCGCTCAAGCTGACATGCTGCATCTGGCAGCAATGCTCGAAGCGCTGGAACGTCTGCGCCTGATTCATCCACTTCAAGCGGGCAGTATGTCAAACGCCCCAGCCGCGACCGCAGTGTATGTGTTTAACCATGAACGGATACGCGAAGCACTGTTGCTGGAACTGGGCCCAGCACAACGCCGTGCTATCAGTCTGCGTGTGGCAAAAGCTCTGGAGAACAGCGAGAATCCTCTCGCGCATCAGGCGGCTGTACTGGCTCATCACTTTGAAGAAGGCGGCGAGTATCGCAAAGCATTTCATTACTGGCTGGAGGCTGCTCAACACGCGCAGCATCTTTCCGGGCGCGGTGAAGCCTATAATGCTTTTCGGCAGGCGGAACGGCTGCTGATCCGTCTGGGATATGCATTACCCGAAAGTGACATCTATCGGCTTTTTTCAGCCTGGGCTGAGCTGGCTGGTCAGAGCGACGACATAGAGGTTTTAGCCCACCTTTACTCATCCGCCGAACAGCTCGGCAACCGTCTGAGAAGTCCGCTGCTGACCGTCTTTGGCTTAATGGGTACTGCGCTGGTCATGACAATGCGCATTCAGTATGGACAGGCGTTAACCACCTTAAACCGCGCTTTGGCTTATTTACTCACCTTACGCAGATTTGAGTAAACTTGGTGTATGAAAAACGGCAAACTCCTGGACTTGTACAGCGACTATCTGATAAGCGCCTTTGGGCAAACCACCGCGACCGGGCTGTCCTCCCTGTTGGATGGTGAAGT
>DAOTYY010000084.1:0-21610 GCA_034434695.1 Anaerolineaceae bacterium | reverse complement strand
TTTCTGTTTTGCGCTTGACATCTGGCAGCTGCAGGACAACAATCGACATGGCGATCTCCGTTGTGATGGTGGTATCTATCATCTTACTCGGAGCTCGCCTATTTGTCAAAACCAACCATCTATGTTACAGACACTTTATACCGGGCATTTTTGACGCGTTTATAATTAGCGAAGCAATTATTTTCTTATGAATTGGGTGATTACTCTTGAAAAGACGCTTTTCCCTTGAACTCATCTCGTTGGGCTTAATCATTGGTTTGTTTCTATTATGGAGCAGCGTTTTCATTTGCAAGTCATCTACCATTGCCATTGATGGACGACGTTATTTTTCACTATTCGATGATGCAATGGTATCCATGCGTTACGGTTGGAATCTCTCCCACGGCTTTGGTCTGGTGTGGAATCCGGGTGAGCGAGTGGAAGGGTATACCAATTTGTTAATGACGCTGCTAATGGCTCTATCCACACTAGTCTTTGATAAAGTAACTGCAGTGCTGGCAATTCAACTGCTTGGGATTCTATTCATGATAGTTTCAGCACTGCTGGCTGGAGAAATTGCAGTCCATTTGATGGACTCAGAAAGTGCTGCCTGGAAAGTTTCTGTCCGTTTGTTGGTTGTTTTTGCTACATTATTTTATTATCCGCTGGCATATTGGAGTTTGATGGGAATGGAGACCGGGTTGCTGACTATGCTGATATTGACAGCGGTTCTCACGACATTTCGATTTATGCAAACAAAACAAAGAGCGGATTTGTGGAAACCGGGGGTGTTTTGTGGATTGGCATATTTATCCCGACCGGATTCGGTGTTGTTTTCAGCAGTTTTGTTTGCACTCATCTTTTTTGACATATGGAAAACGAAAAGTGACCGGAACGAACGGCTGATAGCATTAGGAGCGTTTGGCTTGCTTATTGCTTTTATCGGTGGACAAACCCTGTTTCGCTGGCTATATTACGGCGAATTACTGCCCAACACTTATACACTAAAGGTGGCTGGTACGCCACTCTCCGTCCGCTTGCGCGGTGGTTTTGATTACATTAAGCCCTATCTCAAGAGCGTGATGCCGTTGTTTTTACTGGCAGCCAGCGATGTCCTATTCAATCATCGCCGGCAGAAACTGGTTCTGTTCCTGCTGTGGGGCATCGCTATATTCTATACTGTATTGGTCGGGGGAGATGCCTGGCCCTACTGGCGTCTGACCGCCCCAACAATGCCATTAGCACTAGTGTTGGCTACGCTGGGGGCAGAAGCGTTCGTCAAGAGCTTGAGCGAAACGGGATTTTTTCGCAGTTATTTTTTGCGGAAGCCTCTTCTGCCGGAAAGGTTTGTTCCGGCATTTCTGGCAGCAGTTACCGTGATCAGTGTGCTGGGGTTCTCCGATTACGGCTTTCGGCGAGAAATCTTTTTCCTGCAGAAACTCTATACCACCGGGGCAAATGCCTGGAACGTAAATATTGCGCTGGCAATTCGCGAGGTAACGACAGAAAACGCCAGCGTTGGCACGACTGCAGCTGGAGTCATGCCATATTACAGCGGGCGCAGAGCAATTGACTATCTTGGAAAATCAGACAAGTATATCGCCCATCTGCCGCCAGATTTATCCGGTGCAATTGAGTGGCGACCAGGTCACATCAAATACAGCTTGGAATACTCTCTCAAACAACTCCAGCCAACTTACACAGAGACCTTTGAGTGGGGTGGACAGGATCTCACCGAGTGGGCTTCAACCCGCTACGTCATTGTCGGATATAAGGGCGTCAGTCTGCGGCTGCTAAAGAATTCTCCAGATGTACTCTGGGAGAAATTGGGGCGTTAGCCATTTCTGTTTTGGGATTAACCCAACATATCCGGGGCAAAACCGGATATGTTGGGTTTTCTGGCTACTGATCAATTTGGAGGAGGGGTAGCAGACCAGATAGTACGCGCCGCGGCTCTTTCAAAATGAAAGAGAAGGCGGGGAGTATCTTATAAAGCACAACATTCTGGCAACGCGCCGTAAGCGCTTGCCCATCGCATCCATCAGCAGTGACAAACTAACGCTGCTGAAACCGCTTACGCATGAAAGCCGGTATATTGTCTATGTCTTCTGTGTTGATCACCCGCGGCTGGAAGTCACCGTGAGCCGGTCTTTGGTTAGTGGTGCTGACCGTAACTTCCGCTTTATCAGCTGAGCGCACAGGCACGTTTGCCGGGTGGGTTTCCTCAAGACGCAAAGGACGTTCACTGACCATGCGGCGTGAGCTGGTAGCACGATCAAAGCCGGTTGCAATCACGGTCACACGCAGTTCGTCACCCATGTTCGGATCAATCACCGCACCAAAGATCAGGTTAACATCCGGGTGAGCAGTTTCCTTGATGATCGCCGCAGCCTGATTGACCTCAAACAGCGTCAGGCTGTTGCCACCAGTGACATTAAAGAGAATACCGCGCGCACCATCAATCGTAATATCCAGCAACTGGCTGGAAATGGCTTGTTCTGCAGCGACACGAGCACGATCTTCTCCACTGGCTTTTCCAACTGCCATCAGCGCTGCGCCGCCTTCGGACATGATGGCGCGCACATCGGCAAAATCCAGGTTAATTAAACCGGGCACCGTAATCAGCTCGGAAATGCCCTGAATACCCTGCCGTAGGACATCATCCGCAACCTGGAACGCCTCTTGCAGACTGGCACGTTTATCCACAATTTGCAACAGACGATCATTGGGGATGACAATCAGGGTATCAGCATGTTCTTTCAAGCGGCTGATACCTGCTTCGGCTGCCTGGCTGCGGCGGTTGCCCTCAAAGGAAAAAGGTCGAGTGACCACACCAATGGTTAAAGCGCCAACTTCTTTCGCAATTTGGGCGACGATTGGCGCTGCACCGGTGCCGGTGCCGCCGCCTAATCCGGCAGTGACAAACACCATATCACTGCCCTTAAGCACTTCATACAGCTCTTCGGCAGACTCTTCGGCAGCTTTTTGCCCCATTTCCGGGTTACCGCCAGCGCCAAGCCCACGTGTGACTTTTTCTCCAATACGGACGCGAGTAGACGCTTTGGAAAGTAACAGCGCCTGAGCGTCGGTGTTCACAGCAACAAACTCAATACCCTGAACACCTTCAGTAATCATCCGATTGACGGCGTTACAACCGCCGCCGCCCACACCAATGACTTTGATACGGGCAAAAGACTCTGGTAATGATTGAGAAATGTCCATGTGATCCTCCTCCAATTTTGAGTCATAATGGTTCAATCGTAACCCGGCTTCCTTTGAGCCTTGAGCTACGGCAACAGACGTTTCAGAAAACTTTTGACCGCTTCCCATTCGATATTGCCACCTCCTTTTCTTGCTTTTGAGCGCGCACCCGATCGGGTTGGGACGGTTTCATGCATCAACAATGCCCAACGCAGCAATCCTACACTAGTGGAATATGCGGGTGAGTGTAGTTGATCTACCAGTCCAACCAGATTCTCCGGCTTAGCGACCCGCACTGGCAAATCAAGCACCCGGCTTGCCAGCTTGCGAATGCCAGGCAAACTGCTGGTACCGCCCGTTAGCACCATCCCCGCTGGCAATAAACCGTCATAACCAGAGCGTTTAATTTCCTGCAACACCAGTTCAAATATTTCCTCCACGCGTGCTTCGATAATATGCGCCAGATCAGCTCGGGCAACCTGAACTGGCTGATCATGTCCAAAAGCGCGCGTAGTGAACACATCATTGGGATCAACCTCCATCTCAATGGCATGACCATATTGTTTTTTGGCTTCTTCAGCCTGAGAAACCGGCAGGCGTAAACCATGCGCCACATCAGAAGTGATGTGAAAACCACCAACCGGCAATACCATAGTGTGCCAGACATCTCCATCTATGTAAATTGCCATATCGGTTGTGCCGCCGCCAATATCGCACACGACCACTCCCATTTGCCTTTCTTGGTCAGTCAAGACGACTTCAGCAGAAGCCAGCGGATTCAACACAAACTGGATCACTTCAATCCCCGCTGCTTCGACACATTGACGCAAATTCTCAACTGCTGCTGCGGCGGCGGTGATGATATGCGCCTCTACTTCCAGCCGGTAACCATGCATCCCAATAGGCATCCGGATGCCATCCTGTCCATCCACAATAAAACCACGTTGGATGATGTGAATAACCTCTCGATTATGCGGGATTGCGACAGCCTGGGCGGCTTCCAGCGCGCGCTCAACATCATCCTGATCAATGACCCGCCCAGCAATTCCAACAACGCCTCGACTGTTGACCGACGAAATGTGGGATCCGGCAAGGCTGACCAATGCCGAGGTAATTTCTAGCCCGGATGTACGTTGCGCTTTTTCTACTGAGCGAGCAACGGTTTGAGAAACTGCTACTAAATCAACTACGTTGCCTTTCTTGATTCCGGCGGATGGTTCAATGCCCACCCCAAGAATACGCAGGTTGGTTTCTCTTTCCACTCTGGCTACCAACGTACAGACCTTGCTGGTGCCTATATCAATTCCAACTACAATCGGCTCGTCCATAGCTTTATGGCTCCATCCGATAAAAAGGCGCATGGATGTGTTCCACGCTGATCATTGCCGGCTGAATGCCTTGCTCGTTTAGCTTTTTGACGATCGCCTGATAAACTGTCATTTTTTCATCAAACTGTTCCAATGAAGTACCAATAAATACCTGCCAGCCGGCTGGGTCTTTCCAGCCTAAACCATTCTGCCCGCTGTAAACTAATGGTACGCCTGGTATCAGACTGTTTAGTTTTAAAATCACTTGCAGCAGCCTTGGTTCCATACGCGGATGCAGATCGCTCTTTTCTAAGATGTCTTGATCACCTTTTATACTTTCTTCGTCGCTTTGCTCCGCTCCAGGGTCCCCACTTAATTCTTGTTGGGTCTGTTCATGAATGAGAGGCGGAGTGGTATCTCCAGTGACATAAACCAACTGAGTGGATGGCTCACCACGCGCCGGAAAGATGTAGCCTTCGGAGTCAATCCACTTGACCTTGCCATGCTCCCATGCCAGTACAGGCTGGCGTTCAATCACAGTGATCATCACTTTGTTTGGCAATGCTACTTGAATATCAATGTAGCTTAATTCCGGAAAGGATTTTTCCAGCAATGCATGTGCATATTGCGGATCGAAGAAAAAGATATTCATACCAGAAAGATGGAGAACATTCTCAAAATCTTCGGCTGTCAAACGTTGTATTCCGTTCAGTTGTGGCGCCGAGATTTCCAAAATCGGAGCGGTGAGCATCACATAAATCAGAATGCCAAACATGATGGTCAGAAAACCGGACAGCAACCTCCAACCCGGGCGAATGATCGGCAGTGCGGGCATACGCATCTCTGTCCCCGGCATATCCAATGGAATCGAAAATGAACGACGCGGACGGTTTTTCGAGCGTTGAACCACAGGCGTGCCAATTCCACCACGCACAACCACGGCGGGCAGCTCTGAAGTAAAAATAGCGCGCTGAGCAGCGCGGCCAACGCGTTCCCGACTGCGTTGAGCCCTGCGCTGGCGAACCTGTTCAGAGCGTGGAAGCACAGCCTTGTTGCGCACCGTTATCCATCTCTCCTAAAAACTCGTTCGGTCTGATCGTTTTCTGCTTTACGTTCCAATGCTAGCTCGAGCAGCCGATCCACAAGCTCTTGGTAGGGTATGCCGCTGATTGACCAGAGTCGTGGATACATACTGATGCGAGTAAAACCAGGAATGGTGTTAATTTCACTGATATAAACCGCCCGGTTATCCGATTCCATCAAGAAATCCACCCGCGCCATTCCCGCACAGTCCGTTGCCTTGTAAGCTTCAATTGCCAGCTCTTGAAAGCGCTTAATCTCACTTTGACTCAAAGGCGCGGGGGCGAGCAATTCGGTGCTATTGTCATAGTATTTAGCATCATAGGTATAAAATTCCTGCTTGGGGCGGATTTCACCCGGCAGTGAAGCCAGTGGATTCTCGTTACCCAGTACGCTGACCTCGATTTCGCGCGGGCAATTCAAACCCCGCTCCACTAGAACCCGCCGGTCATAACGCGCAGCTTCCACTAACCCCTTGGTCAGGTCCGCAGAGTTGTTGCACTTGGTGATGCCAACCGATGACCCCAGATTTGCCGGTTTGACGAACAAAGGATAAGGACTGATTGCTTCAGCCTGTTGGATAACTGCTGACATATCCTGCCGAATCTGACCACGAGTGAATACTTTCCATTCAACAACCGGCAAACCATGTGCACTGAGTACTTTTTTGCATAACGCTTTATCCATACACACAGAAGATGCCAGAACACCTGCTCCCACATAGGCGAGCCCTGCCACTTCCAGCAAACCTTGAACAGTACCATCTTCTCCAAAGGTACCGTGCAATACCGGGAAAATCACATCCAGTTCACTCAAAGGTTCCAATTGAACTTGCCCTTCTATTGAACGCAAAGCATATAACATGTGGCTGCCAGGTTCCGGTAGGATAGTAACCGGAATGAGTGAAGTGGTATCACCACCCTCTAATGCTTCCAGCACTTTTTCCCCAGTGACCCATTGACCTTGTTTGGTTATTCCTATGGGTATCACCTCATATTTTTCGGGAGAAAGCACGCTTAAGATGGAACGCGCAGACATCAGCGAAACTTCATGTTCGCCAGAAACCCCACCAAACAAAACACCAAGCCGGAGTTTACTCATTTTCATCCCACTCACCTAATAATTCAATTTCAAGTTCCAGATTTACATTAAACTTTTCTTGAACAGTGCGCTGCGCCAGACGGATTAGTTTCCAAATATCCCGGGCAGTTGCGTTGCCACTGTTGATGAAGAAGTTTGCATGAACCGGGCTGATTTCCGCTCCTCCAACTCGAGCGCCTTTTAACTCCGCGGCTTCAATCAGCCGACCAGCAAAATCCCCGGGCGGATTTTTGAACATCGAGCCCATGCTGGCGCCTGGGGGCTGTGTCCGCCGCCTTTTTGTGACATACTCTTGCATACGCGCCCAGATTTCATCTTTGTCACCATGAGTAAGCCGCAAAGTAGCAGAGAGGATGATGAGCGGCAGCCTTTCCCGCTTTATTGCACTGCTGCGATATTCGTAACCCAGACGTTCACAGGTCCACATTTCTATACCATTTTGAGGGTGCAAGATTTCTGCCATCACTAAATTGGTCTGCATATCTGCACCGTGTGCGCCGGCATTGCCATACACAGCTCCGCCAATGGTTCCGGGAATGGTGGCAGCCCACTCCAATCCGCTCAGGCATCGCAGGGCTGCCTGTCGAGCTACACTGCTAAAGTTTGCGCCTGATTCAGCCCAAACCGTAGGCGGTGTCTGGCGGGCATTAATTTTTACAGTGCGAGCATGGTTAATCACCACCACTCCCCGAAAACCATTGTCGCTGACGAGTACATTCGAGCCGCTGCCCAGAATGCGGAAAGGCACCGATAGCTCCCATAAGCGACGTCCAATTTCAGCCAGTTCTGTGCTGGAATTGGCAACCAGCAAGCCATCTGCTGCCCCACCCACACGGGCAGTAGTATAATTTGCCAGCCGCACATTTTCCTGCAGACGCTCGCCAAAAATTGCCCGAAGCTTACTAAAAAGGACTCTATCAGTCACAGAGCACATTCCTCACAGTTCTCTTACACACTCAATCAGGCGATTTACAACTTCAACTTTCTCTTCCCGTGACAGCTCTGTCGAAAGGATGAAAGGTTCTCGTCTTCGCTTTGATTTTTCTAGCGGCTCTGAAGCTGCGGGTATCAGTTTCAAATTTGCCAGTCCCGAAATTTCAGCGTGATAAGTCTGTTTTCTGTCATCAGCCATTGGTTACCAGCCTTTCTTGGAGACCAGCCAGAACATGCGCACTGATCTGGTCTGCATCGCCTGCTGATAGTACCAGCAGGACATCACCAGGTTTGAGTTCTTCCAGTAATGTTTCAGCCGTCTCGATCAACCCGGGAATGAATCGAGCAGATGGATGTTTCATTTGACTCACTACCTGAACGGCAGAAAATTCCTCTTGCGGTTCTCGCGCCGCGTATATCTCAGTTACAACGACCCGATCCGCGTTCCCAAACGAATCGGAAAATTGTTCCAGCAAGGTACGGGTTCGGCTATAAGTATGTGGCTGCCAGACCGCCCAGATGCGTCGCCCAGGGTAACGACTACGGGCGGCTGCCAGCGTTGCCCGGATTTCTGTCGGGTGGTGGGCATAATCATCAATAACCGTAATCCCATTGACCTCACCGAGGACCTCAAACCTCCGCCCAGAGCCGCTATATTCTTCCAGCGCTTGAACCGCTTCAGATATCGAGAACCCTAACTGATGAGTAACTGCAATAACGGCTAACGCATTACGAACGTTATGCTGCCCCGGCACACGCAAGCCAACCCGAGCCAATGCAGCACCTTCAAAACAGGCAGTAAAGTCAAATCCGCCTTTATCATTGAGGGTCAGGTCGCTGGCATGGTAATTCGCTGCGCTCTCTATGCCATAGGATAATGTCCGACAAGCGGGTGGGACAGTATCTTTCAGACTATCTGCACCGGCATCATCGCGACAGAGCAGCACCAAGCCACCGGATTTGATTTGCTGAATAAATAACTTAAAGGCGTCTCGATAGTCCTCAAGAGTGGGGAAGCAATCCGGATGATCATGTTCCATCGAAGTAACAATAATTTGTTCGGGTTGCAATCCCAGAAACATGAAGTCATATTCATCCGCTTCGATAACAAAAAACTGCCCCTTGCCAGCATGGGCATTGTTCCCAAGATTCTTTGAAACACCACCAATAATGTAAGACGGATCAAGCCCCAAGCGCGTCAGCACCCAGGCAGCCATCGCAGTTGTAGTGGTCTTTCCATGCGTCCCGGCAATGGCAATCACGCGTTTTTCTGCCGTGATTGTTCCCAAAAAATCGGACCGCTTCAGCACCGGAATGCCAGCGGCGCGAGCAGCAACAACCTCCGGGTTATCTTCTGTTACTGCTGAGGAACGCACAATCAAGTCCGCACCAAAGATGTTGTCCTCGGCGTGTCCAATGAACACCCTGACGCCCGCTTGACGCAGCTCCTTTACCAGCGGTGATTCGGCGCGGTCAGAGCCGCTGACCGTATACCCGCTTTCCAGCAGCAAACGGGCGATGGCAGATAAACCGGTTCCTCCAATCCCAATCAAGTGTATGTGTCTCATCAAATGAGCACCACCAGTACAAAAGCAAAACAAATTGCAACAGCTAGATAGACAGTTACGCCCTGTAGCCAGGTCGGCGGAAGCAAGGCAAGCAGCGGCTCAGCAGCTTCGAGAAAAGTGCCAGTCGGTGCGGCGATAACATCTGGAAACGGATAATTGGCGACGTGCAGAAAATGCCATAACGTACCAACCACCAAATAACCATTCAAAGCACCCAAAAACAAACCTAATAATGAGTCCTGCAATTTCTCTCGGATAAAGCGATTGGTTGCTGCCAGTTTTGAGATATTCGGGCTTTGGTAACCGAAAAAGACCAACGCAATAACCAGAATGGTGCGCAGCCAGAAGAGTGGCTTGGGATCTTGTGCAGCAATAGCAACTAAATTGGAGATTACAGGAAGATTGTTTCTCTCCAACACGTTCAGAATGAAAAGCGACAAAATCACTGAAAAACTGACCAGCATTTCTTTTGCCCAGCCGCGATTAAAGCCAATAATAGCAAATAAAACAACCAGCATCCAGAAAAGCACTGCCAGAGATATCATCCCTGTAGCCCTCCTGCCAGCTCTCGAACCAGCACTGCCAGTTCTCTGGCAGCCTGAGGACGTGCCAGCAATTGCATCGTCTGACGCATCTGACTGAGACGAGGCTGGTCTGCCAGCAATTCTTTAACGAGTGGAAGTAACCTTTCGGATAGTTGCTCGTTTTCAACAACAATCGCAGCGCCGCGGCGTTCCAGATATGCCGCATTGACCTTTTGATAACGCCAGGCATATGGATAGGGCACCAGAATGGCTGGTAAACCAAACAATGGCAGCTCGCCCAAGCTGGAAGCACCAGCGCGGGTGATCGCTAGATCCGCACTTGCCAACACCGCGCCCATTTCATGTACATACGGAAAGGCACGATAGCGTTTCTGTAATATCTCCGGCAGTGAGGAACGGAAGGTTTCCACTTCTTTCCAATCCAATTCACCACTAATGTGTATGATCTGACAGAAATCCAGAAGCTGCGGCAGGCAAGCCAGAAGCGAGCGGTTGATGGTGCGAGCGCCGCGGCTGCCGCCATAGACCAGCAGCGTGGGAAACTGACGACTCAATCCAAGCCATCTCTTACCTTTCTCGGGCGTCCACTCGCTCAATTCTGGGCGGGTTGGATACCCTGTGACGACCACTCTGGCTCGTGCTGGCAGGTAAGCGCGTGTTTCTTCAGCAGTTACTGCAATCACGTCCGCAAAATGCGCCAGAAACTTAAGCGCCCATCCCGGCTCAATATCTGGAACATAAAGCAGGGTGGGGATGCGTCTGGCAGTCAATGCCATTGGCACAGCAACGTATCCACCCGTAAACATCAACACATCAGGTTTGAAATTTTTCAAGATGCGCTGTGAAGCCATAAGGCCGCGCAATAAGAGCAAAGCGTTGCGGGGCAATTGGGTGATACCCACCCCATGCAAACCTGCAGCAGGAATAGCAGTGAATGGCACACCAGCACGCTGAACCAGGGCGGCTTCCAATCCACCCTGACCACCAACCCATAAAACAGGATTGGCTTCAGCGCCGAGTGTTTGTAGAACGGTCAGTGCGGGATATACGCCGCCGCCCGTTCCGCCTGCGCAAATTAAGAAGCGCATCCAAAAACCTCCACGATTGTTTCTTTCTGCTCCTCCGTACAGTTCTTTCCGGATATTGGATGGTTGAATTGGTTACCCAGGTGTACTCCTTCTCTTCTTCTGCGGTGGGAGTGACACGTTCTCCACTCAAGGTGTGAAACCGTTCTTTCGAGGTTCGGGCTTGTCTACGAGGCTCAGATTTCACCGTGCTAACTGGCAACACCCCAGCCGCTGAAGTGCTTTTCGTTGTCTGACGAGCAACGCTGAGCAGAATTCCAACCCCCGATAGAGTCATTGTTAGATTAGAACCGCCAGCGCTGATGAGGGGCAGGGCATTCCCCGCAAACGGCACCAGATTGACCATTGCGCCGATATTGATCATGGCTTCCATTGTGATCCAGATTGTCACCCCACTGGCAAGCAGGTATCCCAGTTGATCGGGCGCCCTGCGTGCAATCCCAAACCCACGCCAGAGGACAATAAGATACAATGCGATCACCACACATCCCCCAAGCAAACCGGTTTCCTCAGTAATCACTGCGAAAATACTATCTGTCCAGGAGAAGGGCAATCCGGTGAATTTAGTAATACCTTTACCAATGCCAACACCAAAGATACCGCCCCGAACAACAGCTTCCAAAGAACGTTTGATATGATCGTGTGCCCGCAACGGATCTTGTAGCCCGTTTATGTAATAGCTGATGCGATTTTGCCCATTCTGACTGACGGACACAACCAGGGCACCCAATAAGACAACAACCAGCACAATCAGAATAATCTGGCGAAATTCTCCACCGCAGATAAAGAAAAGAAGGCATCCCAAAATGACGATGGTTGCTGCGGCGCTCAAGTCTGGTTGAAGCAGGATTAAACCCGCTGTGATGCCCAGAATGAACATCATCGGGATTAAGCCAAATGAAATATTCGTTATTTGATCTCGCTTTGAATTCAACCACACCGAAAGATAGATAATGATAACCAGCTTTGCCATCTCTGAAGGTTGCACAGAGGTACCAAACAAAGTACGGGCAGGTGTTTCCGAATCTCCGCCAGACCAAAGCACGATCAACAATATTAAGAGGGTTGCTGCCATAATGGGAACAGCTAGACGCGTCAGATAATGATAGTCAATTATGCTGATTACCAATGCTACCGCAATGCCAAAAATCGCCCAGAGCAATTGGCGATTAAGCAGATAAGCCGGGTCGCCTTTTTTGGGAATCACGTAGTTCCAACTGGCTGAATAGACCATGAGCAAACCGATGATGGTAAGTGCAGCAACTGCCAGCACTAGAGGAACATCCAACCACAAACGGTTGGGTTTAGCCCGAATTTGGGGCGCAACAGGAGACGCTCTCACGTAAGTTGTTTGACCCATTCTCGAAATCTCTCTCCGCGTTCCTCAAAATCCTTGAATTCATCAAAGCTGGTACCGCCGGGCGAAAACAGCACCACATCCCCCGGCTCAGCGACCTCGGCTGCCCTGTGGATGGCTTCTTTGAGTCCAGCGACGTGGTCAACAGTAAAAGGACGGTAACCATGGTGGGGTTCCCCGATTGCCCGCAAGATTTTCCCAGCCGCTTCACCAAAAACAACCACATGATCAACCCGGCTGTGAACCAAGTCCGCCAGTGACTCCCAAGGTAAATTTTTATCGCGCCCACCCAACAACAAAACGAGCGGTTCTTGAAAAGAGCGGATTGCCGCAATCGTTCTCTCTGGGGCAGTGGCAATCGAATCGTTATACCAATCTACACCACGGAGTGTTCTAACGTACTCCAGGCGGTGGGGAACACCCGTGAAACCTCGAATTCCTGCAATCATGGCTGAAACCGGAAAGCCTGCTGCGTGCGCAATGGCACAAGCGGCAAGAACATTGAGTACATTGTGGTCACCGCGCAGTTGGATCTCATGGCAGTCAATAACCTTGAACCGTTGATTGCCGTCGCTTAGATAGATAGCATCGTTGTCTACAAATGTCCCTGATTGTCCTGTGGGAGGAGATTGCCATCCAAAGGTTACCAATCGGCCGCGCACCTGCCCAACCAGTCCCCATGTGACAGGATCATCACAACCCAAGACAGCAACATCTTGCTTTGTTTGAAAGGATAAAATCCGCGCTTTAGCAGCAGTATAGGCAGCAAAAGTTCCATGACGATCCAAGTGGTTAGGGGTAATGTTCAAAATCGCAGCCACTTGAGGGGAAATGGTCATTTGCTCCAGTTGAAAGCTGGAAAGCTCAAGTACCACAGTATCGTGAGGGTCAATTTTATCCAACTGGTCAATGAGCGGCAAACCAATATTACCGCCAACCCAGGACTTTGCTGGGGGTTGAACAGCGTCTTGTGCCATGCGCCCAACCAATGTGGTGGTAGTGGTTTTCCCGGCGGAACCAGTGATGCCAATGACCCGACAAGGTACAGCTTCCATGAAGATTTGCGAATCATTGGAGAGCGGGATGCCGCGCCGCTGAGCTTCAACAACGATAGGCAAAGTGAGCGGGATACCCCCTGATAGACAAACCAGATCCGTGTTCTCCAGCAACTCTAGCGGATGTCCGCCCAAAACCCAGCGAACCGGATAACCTTCCATACTTTGGATAGCATATTGCATTTGCTCGGCAGGATTTTGATCGTTTAACGTCACGTTTGCCCCCTTACCAATCAGGAAACGCGCCAGCGCCAGCCCCTGACGGGCTGCACCGAGAATCAGAACCCGTTGGTCTTTCCAGTTTTTCATCATCACACCAATGCCAGAGCAATTCCCAACATCGCAAACAGCAGGCTGACCAGCCAGAAACGCTGTACAACCTGGGTTTCGCTCCATCCCAATAATTCAAAATGGTGATGCAGGGGTGCCATTTTGAATAAACGTCTACCTTTCGTCAATTTGAAATATGCTACCTGTAAAATAACGCTCAGGGTTACACTGACCGGAATAATAGCCACAATAGGTAAAAGCAGCCACTGCCCGGTCATCAAGGCAATAACACCAAGTGTAGCTCCCAACGAGAGAGAGCCTGCATCTCCCATGAAAAGTTCAGCCGGATGGACATTAAACCACAGGAAACCGAAAATAGCGCCAACAATCGTAAAGCAAAAGCGTGCAATAAAGACCTGTCCCTGTAGCAGGGCAATGCCGCCATAAGCTGTGAAAGCAGTTGCGCTGATCAGACCAGCCAATCCGTCCAGTCCATCTGTCAGATTCACCGCATTGGACATGCCAACAATAATGAAAACAGCGATTGGGATATACCAGCCACCGAGTTCGAAAGGTTCAGTCACAGACGGCCAATACATTTCCGGCACATGCAGGTAATCACGAAGGGCAAAAGCAATTCCGACCGCAAATGCGACCTGCAAAGCAAACTTGGTGCTTGCTCGCATCCCCAGTCCACGCCGGGCGCCACGAATGCCCTCCCAATCATCAATCATGCCCAATAACATATAAATCAACATCACCAGCAAAGGCACTAAAACAGATTGTCCCAAGACATCCACACCCAGCAAGGAGGCAGCATTGAGTAACACCGTGATCAGGGTTACCGGAAGCACGATCATTACTCCCCCCATCGTTGGAGTTCCCATTTTCGTCACATGACTGTCCGGTCCTTCGATCCGAATCAGTTTACCAATTTTCAGGTAACGCAAAAGACGGATCAACGGTCCTCCCCAAATAACCGCCATCATAAAGCTTAATGTGCTGAGCGCAAGTGCTAAAGAAGTTTCCTGCATCATTCTTTCTCCAAAGCAGCCACAATGCGATCCATCCGTAAACCGTGAGAACCCTTTACCAATATCACCTCACCTTGCTGAAATCTGCGCCGGCTCAAAAAGTCAATCGTTTTAGGAACATCCAGAAACCAATGCACCCATGAAGGCGATAATCCAGTTGCCACAGCAGTTTCAGCAATGATTTTTGCTCGTTCTCCAACCGCAATCAGCTCATTGCAAACTTCGGCGGCGCGGGCGCCAATCATTTCATGTCCCTGCCGCTCATAGGGACCTAATTCCAGCATGTCGCCTAAAACAGCAATCTTACGGCCACTCATTTCATCCAGCAAGTTCAGCGCTGCCAAAGTGGATTCGGGAGAAGCATTATAGGTATCATCCAGAATCAGGGCACCACTTGGGGTATGAACCGCAACCAGGCGCAATTGATTATGACCAGCTTTCAGCCCATTGATAATTTCCTGCCAGCCAAGCCCCTCCACCAGCCCAACCGCCACTGCGCGAAGAACAGTATGCACTGAATGACGCCCGATCATCGGCACCCGCAAATGTAACACCTCATGATGATAATGAAGCCGGAAGCGAATACCCTCCAGCCCCAAACTCTCAATCTGGTCTGCCCATAGTTCAGCAGCCGGGTCTATGCCATAGTATAGGACACGTGCTTTCGTTTGTTGTGCCATCGGTCGCACCCAAGGATCATCATAGTTAAGAATGGCAACGCCATCCGGCGGCAGTGCCTGAACCAGTTCAGCTTTTCCACGTGCAATCACTTCTTGTGACCCTGCCCGCTCGGCATGAACAGTACCGATATTGGTAATCACACCAACTTGCGGCAAGGCAAGATTGCAGAGCAACGTTATTTCGCCAGGAACGTAAAAGCCCATCTCAAGCACTGCACGTTGATGCCCTGCGCTCAGACGCAAAAGCATGAGTGGTAAGCCAATCTCATTGTTAAGATTTCCAATGGTTTTCAATGTGCAATAACGCTGGCTGAGCACTTCAGCAATCAGTTCTTTGGTAGTGGACTTACCAACACTGCCGGTAACCCCGATCACGCGTACATTTTGTTTGCGGCGCCAGAATGCGGCAATTCTTTGTAATGCATCGAGACTGTTCTCTACATAGATACAAAATGGTGGAACAGGGGAAACAAAATTCTGCGGAAGCTGACCACTTCTTAAGTCCAAGGTGGTAAATTGAGCAGACAGGTCGCGTTGCACCAAAGCGAGATTAGCACCCCGCTGGAATGCTTCGCCCACATAATCGTGCCCATCTGCCCGCTCGCCTGGCAAGGCAACAAACATCGCTGCTGGAATGACCTGACGCGAATCAATGACCGTCTCACTGATCACCAGTGAGATTTCACCAGGACGAACGCCGGTCAATGCTTCGAGAATGTCAGAAAGAGTCAACACGTTGATGTATCCTTACTGTCCATATAATGAACGCCGTACATCATCCGGCGGAATATTCAGTAGATAAGCTGCTTTGCTAAACATCTTGCTGAATACTGGCGAGGCTACGATGGAACCCCACTTTTCCGTTTTTGGCTTTTCCATCCAGACGTAAACTAATATGCGCGGGTCGTCAGCAGGACCCCAGCCAACAAAGGATGCATTGGTTAAGGAGGAAGTATAACCCTCTTCAGTGGGAATTTCTGCCGTACCTGTTTTACCAGCGACTTTGTAGCCCTCAACATGCGCGGCTTCGTACGATTCGCTTTCAACGGTTGCTGCCAGCATATTCGTCAAAGTGCGCGCAGCTTCTGCACTGATCGGTGTGTTCACCAGCATAGGAATTTTATCGCGCTGCTGCCCATTTTCAATCGTGGCTTTAACCACATGTGGCGCCATCATCTTCCCATCATTGGCAATTGCAGAAATAGCACTGGCAATCTGAATGGGTGCAACCGATAAAGCCTGTCCAAAGGAATTACGTGCCAAATCAGAGTCACTCCAACGTTCATCGCCCGGAACACGTAAAGGATATACTGCTTCACCAGCCAAATCAATCCGGCTACGCTGTCCAATGCCAAATTCCTTAAGGTAGTGGTAATAATCTGCCGCACCAATCTTTTCCACAGCAACGTAAGCCAGACACACATTCAAGGAATATTGCATGCATTGGGTCATAGTAACCTGACCATAAGCGCGTCCATCCCAGTTCTGCACCGGCAAAGCACCCGCCTGAAAGAAACCGGTATCCACAAAAGTCGTATCAGGTGTGACCCGGCCTAAGTGGAGCGCAATAGCCATCGTAATTGTTTTGAATACCGAACCGGGTTCATACGTTACATTGACAGCGCGATTGAAAGGTGTATTTGGAGGCAGTTCCTTAATCTTCCAGTACTCATTCAAGTTAATGCGCGGCGAAGTTGCCATCGCCAGAACTTCGCCATTTCTGGTGTCAAGAACAATAATTGTTCCCGAATCGGATTGGGTAGAGGCAACGGCTTTGTCGAGAATTTCTTCAGCCGCTGCCTGAAGCTGAATATCAATGGTCAGGATGACACTGCCGCCAGGAGATACGGTTGGGATTTCACGAAGTTGATTGGGGTCATAAGGGATAACAAATCTAGCAGGTGTTCCGGAAAGCAAGTTATTATACTCCTGCTCGATACCACCGGCTGGTACCGCATCTTCCCACCTCAAGAAGGGATAAATCCCGATAACGTTTGAGGCCAGTGAACCCTCTGGATAAGTGCGGATCATACGTGGTTGCCAGACCAACCCTTCCAAACTGGGCCTGGGTTCGCTTTTACCAAACAACCGTTTTCTAACCGGCTGGTCTTGATATTCTTTCATCCTTTTTTCCAGTTCTCCAATGACTTCTGGGTCAACAGGACTGGAAAAGCGGATATATTCCTTTTCCCCTTTTATGTACTTGGTGCTGGCATACCCCAAGACTTCAGCGTAATCCATTCCCAGCAAACTGTTCAAGGTGGTGGCAATAGTATGTGGATTCTCAACACTTGACAGATCCAGACCAAGCTCATACATGAGCTTGTTGCCCGCAAGCAAATGACCATAACGGTCGTAAATATTTCCTCGCTCGGGCACAAGTTGAATGGTTCTGGCAACCAGATTTCTTTCAGCGTAGTTGAGCAGGACCTTGCCACCGCTGCTAGCTTGAACGCGAGCCATTTGGAACACAATCAGGATGCCAACTGTGGTCAAGAGAATAGCAAGAGATTGCATTCGAGCGATCAGCGAGTTACTCATTCTTTGCCCTCTCTTCCAGGAAGGCTCGCCATTTTGTTCATCAACCACTCACCCAGTGACTGTGTATAATCTGGCTTAAGCAACGGTCTTGAAGTTTGTAGAGGGCTTGGAGGTGAAGCAAGCCGAACCGTATCCCGACCCGGGTAACCTTCAATAATCATGTATTCGAGCTGGTCTGGATGGACTGGTTCGTATCCCAGCTCGCGCGCCCGTCTTTCCATCTCAGCACGCGATGACATGGAACCGAGTTGAGTTTTCAGGTCAGAATTCCGACGCATCAATTCATCACGCTGTTTTTCCAGTTTGCGGGCTTCTACTCCAGTAGCAGCAGTCTGGGCTGTTATGTTCAAGTAAAGCCCAGCAATAATAGCTATCCCAATCAGGGCAGATAAAAACAGCGCGATACGCTTGACCTGTACTCGCCAGGGCGCTTCTTTATATGCCTGTATCCAACGTTGACTCACGAAATCACCTCATCACATTCTATGTCTCTGTTGGGCACCTGTTTACAACGGTTAACTCATGCAACTGTCATGCCAGTTTGAGTTTTTCAGCAACCCGCAAGCGAGCACTGCGCGCTCTTGGGTTTTTCTGAATTTCCTCTGCGCTGGCTACTAGCGGGCGGCGAGTAATGACCTTGATGGTTGCCTGATGCCCGCAAGTACACATTGGCTGACGTGAAGGACAGATACAATCTCGACTCTCTTGAAGAAAGAAGCGCTTGACGATTCTATCCTCCAACGAATGAAAAGAAATGATCGCCAACCGACCGCCCGGTGCAAGCGCCATGACCGCCTGAGGCAAGACTTCTTCCAGAGCTTTCAGCTCCTGGTTTACAGCGATACGCAATGCCTGAAAAGTGCGGGTCGCTGGATGAATATGGCTGGTACGCCGTCCTGAAACCCTTCGAATAACTTCTGCCAGTTCAAAGGTGGTTTGCAGCGGGCGGGCACGACAGATTGCATGGGCAATACGGCGTGCATTCCGCTCCTCTCCATAGCGCCAGATTAAATCTGTCAGTTCTTCCTCGGGTAGTTCGTTGACCAGTTTTGCGGCGCTCAGCGTTTGATCGGGGTTAAAACGCATATCCAGGGGACCATCTCCTAGAAACGAAAAACCTCGCTGAGGGGTGTCCAACTGCATTGACGAAACTCCCAGGTCCAGAACGATACCATCCACTTTCTCCCAGCCCAGGTGTTTCAACTGCTCCGCCAGTGTAGTGTAGGATGCCCGGATCAAAATGACGCGATTTCCATAAACAGCGAGGCGCTGGCTTGCAAGAGCCAGCGCCTGGGGATCAACATCCAGACCCAGCAGACGGCCAGCCGGGCTACTGTGTTGCAGAAGCCCCCAGGCGTGCCCCCCCGCACCAATTGTGGCGTCTACATAACACCCTGGGCTTTTCGGGCGCAACGCGGTGATAATCTCTTGGTAAAGAACGGGCTGGTGCGGTGTGGCTGGCTTTTCCACGCTTCGTCTCATGATTTTAGCGGCAAGTCAAGAGCCGTCAACCGCTCCAGCATGGATTGATCTTGTAGCAGAACGTCGTGTTCAGCCCAACGCTCCGGAGACCAAATTTCAAAATAACTGTTTCCCGTACCGACAATGACGACCATTTTTCCCAGACCGCCCGCCTCTCGCAGAAAGCCAGGGATGAGAATACGCCCAGCGCGATCAATCTCTACTGGTTCCGCGGTAGAAAAGATCATTCGCCGCAATATCCGGGCGGTTGGATCGGTAATACTCATCTGGTTAACACGCCGAGCGACCTCTTCAAAATCCGCCGCGACCCACACGAGCAAGTTCTGATCAAAGCCACGCGTGATATAGGCACCATACAACAATGCCTCGCGAAAACGTACCGGGATCGTTATGCGACCCTTCTCGTCAAGTGTATGATCATACCGCCCAAAGAACATACGTTCTACCCTTTGTGTTTAAGCCGGAACGCCGGAGAAGCCCGGCGCTCCACTTTAACCCACTTTTAACCACTTTCCTCCACAGTATATACGAAAAACATGGATTTTGCAAGTGGTTTTTACACTCTGATTCGTTACAATTTTGTAAGAAAAGAAGGTTCTCGCAACGAAATCACAATTTCTTGCAGTATTAACCGCTGTTGCCTAGGGAACAGGAGGTTATGTTGAGAAAAAGGGACTACATCTTGGAAAGCTTTCACCACAAATGGGTATTTACGATGCGCACCGCAATCTCATTTTTAATCCTCGGTGCAGTTAGCATGCCTCAGTGGAAGACTCTTCCCCATGCTGGAGCAAGGTCGCTATTATATGATTATTGACGGGGACGTGATAGCTGGCTCGGCAGCGATGCTTTGTTTTTATGCCGCAATCAAAGGCGCACCACTAACACGCGTTATGCCGATTGCATTTACCTCGCCATTGTTTGGTGCTTTAATGGGCATCCTGTTTGGGAATGAGCCATTGACAGTTAAGACAGTAGCTGGAACGTTGCTCACTGTAAGTGGCATCGTCTTATTGGCCATCAGTTAGCCGCTTTGTGTGAGTAGGGGGAGATGAACAGTGAAAATGCTACCCTTGCCCGGCTCGCTTTGGACCTCGATAGAACCGCGATGTTGTTCAATGACCTGACGAGCAATAGATAAACCCAACCCAATTCCTCGAAAGAGGCGTCCACCAATGTTATCCAGATGGAAAAAGCGGTCAAAAATTTTGGGCAAAGCTTCAAGTGGAATGCCGACGCCATGATCTTGAAACATGATATGCATCCGGTGATCATGGCTGATCTCTATTAGAACCTCTCCCCCATCCGGGCTGAACTTAATAGCGTTGTTAAGTATAGCCGCAAAAGCTCGAACCAGGCTTTTGGAATCAGCATTCACAGGTGGCAAGTCAGAGGGGACGACAAGTTTAAGATCAACCCGGTTGCGTTCCGCCTGAGCGCGTTGTTGTTCGACGACAATGGCAATCACGTCACCAATATCCGCAGGTTGGAATTCTGGCAATATCAGATCCATTTCCTGCAAAAACAGAATATCATTCACCAGCGTTATAATATCCTGTAAATTACGTCCTACCGTATTCAAGGCAGAAGATAGTGTTTCTCCCTGCAGTTTACCACTCAGAATCACCTGCATGTATCCGCTGGCAGCCATCAGGGGGGTGCGCAATTCGTGAGCAATCGTCGTCAGGAATTGGCGTCGGGCAAAATCCAGTTCCGCAAGTTGTTGATAAGCTTCTGCTAGCTCTTTGGCTTTCAGACGCAGGTCTTCAATTGCCATCTCGTCATTTTCGCGTAGTCGCCGACTGACTTCCCGAACCATTGCCAGAGACAAGCTACTGTTGGTTTCCAACAATCTAGAAAATGCCTCCTTTTGGATGACTAGTGTTGTGGTTGGAAGAACAGTTGTAACTGTCGCTGCACGTGGTGCATTGTGGATGATTGCCATCTCTCCAAAAAAATCACCAGCTCTTAGATGCTTTAGAACGCGAACCTCATTCGGATTGATCAGTTTAGTGACCTCAACTTCCCCCTCCAGGATAATGTAAAATGTAGTCTCATAAGCCCCCTCGCAACAAACTACAGTGTTGGGGGGAAAACTGTGCAGCTCACTTACACCAATGATGTCCTCAGCTTCCTCTTTAGATAAACCTGGAAAAGCACACATGAGAATTTCAAAGGGAAGAATGCTGGTTTTCATCTTTGATCCTTCAGAACTGCACAAGCGGGCGGGTTATTCTGACGATTTTTTAATAAGATTACTAACCTTGCACTTTAAGAACTTCATAGAGCCAATTGGCTGCAAATCAACTCGATAGACTGACCTTCGATGAAGCGTGCTTCCAGCCAAACGAGAAGATTTCTGCGGTGTTCTTGCTGGAGCCGACGCCGAACG
>DAOTYY010000083.1:0-24216 GCA_034434695.1 Anaerolineaceae bacterium | reverse complement strand
CAAATCCTGGCAGGGCATGTGGGCTGCACTGCTCCTGGCTGGGTCCGGTGCTGCTTTCTAAGCTGTTATTGGGCAGGGGGACTTCCTGCCTTTTGCCTTTTCCCGAAATTCACCCACCGCTGATGTTACAAACACTTTGATGCTTATAACTTGCCGGAAACGCCACTTAACCGTTTAACAGAAGATCGTTTGAGGCCTCCTAGGGAAAGCATACAAAAAGTAAACGCACTCATGTTTTAGCTATAATGGGTCTTTTGGAATCACGTATCCATTCACTCCAAGAACCGACATATAGCTTAGCTCCCGTTATGTTACAGTAATCCATTACAGCCAAATGAAAACATGAAGTCACCCCTGAGCCGCAATATACTACACATTTTTCAGCATGTTTACCTGCCAATAGTTCGTTAAACTCCTTGCGAAGCTGTTTGGGAGATTTCAAAGTGCCATCTTCGTTCAAGTTATCTGCGTGGTAACGGTTCAATGCACCGGGAATATGCCCTGCAATTGGGTCAATGGTTTCCAATTCTCCACGAAAGCGTTCGGGACTTCGGGCATCAACGATGACATATTCTGGGTTGGCGTATATCATTTCCATCTGTTCAGTTGTGACGTACATAGAGTGGTCAAAGGAGAGGCTGGGAATCTCTAACAAAGCTTTGCTGGATTCGATGCCCCCGCGGATCGGACGATTTTCTTTTGCCCACTTGTTAAAACCTCCCTCAAGAATTGCTGCCCGATAATACTTGCAAATGCGCAACATCCACCATAACCTTGCGGCAAATGCACCATTCGTAGTGTCATAAACCACAACTTGTTTTTCAGGCGTGATGCCCAGCTTAGCAATGAGTTGGGCAAAACATTCTGGTTGGGGTAAAGGGTGTCGTCCACTTTTGGGAGTTATGGGACCTGATAAATCTCGATTTAGATCGACATAGATTGCGCCAGGAATGTGAGCGTGCTGATAATCCATGAAACCCCATTCGGGTTGTTGTAAGTCAAAACGACAGTCAATAATCACCCAGTCTGGGTTGGAATAAAATTGAGCGAGTTGTTCTGTTTTGATAAAGTTTGTAAACATCATCATGATACCTCCAATCTCAAATCAAGCGCGTTGCTGATCGTGAAGCTTCCTGCGAAGAAGAGAGCGTCGAATACGTTTTTGGCGTTCGCGGCTGATGGGATATTTGATTGAAATAAAAATAGCTGATGAAAGCATTAAGATGATGGCTGGTCCTGTGAGTAACCGTATTGCTAGCAGTGCTGAATCCGGTTGTGTGAATACTGTTATGCCTTCGGGTGGAGACTGATGCCCAAACCATCCAAGTATTTGCAAGGCTAAAAAAATAGCAATAGCACTACTTAATTTTCGTATGAAATTGATGGCGCCATAATATGTTCCTTCGTGTCGGGCATGTGTTCTTAATTCATCCCAGTCAATTACGTCGGGGAACATGGCTTCTGGCATGATGTGTGCGTTTGATACACTGATACCTGCTAGAAGTGCAATCAGGATTATCAAGGTGGTCTGACCGGGATGTATAAACAATACGGTAGATTGGATGATCACCCAGAAAACCATTCCTGCAATATAAGCTGAACGTTTGCTGTATCGTCTTGCCACCCGACTCCAAAAGGGAATGGTTAATGTTGCGACCAGCATCATGACGCCCAGAACAACAGCCTCTAAAGATATACCACCTAAAATGTTCACCTTTGCCAATAAATCACCTTGCCCAATCCAATACAGGAGAAAGTAGGGCAGCATCAGCGCTACAATGTCAAATGAAATCCAGTTTAAGACGTAGATACCGGTTGCATAGCGAAAGGGAGTGTTTTGCCAAAGCATGACAAGAATCTGGCGAAATCTTAAGTTTTCTCTAGGTATGTCCGATGAGGTATCTTTTTCTTTGATGAAAACAAAAATGAGTATAAAGGGCAGAGATGCCAGTCCGCCAAATAGTGCAGCAATGGTGAGATAGCCCTGCTGGAGCGAATAGCCGGCTTTCAGGACGGTATCAATGATGATTGGAGCTGATACCGCAGTTGCAAGCGAGGCAATTAGATTAAAAAACATTCGAAAGCTTGTTAGAGAAGTTCTCTCATCATACCCGGGGGCGATTTCCGGCGTTAGTGATAGGTAAGGTACCGTTACAAGTGTTTGAATCGTGTCGCTGACCATAAAGGCTAAAGTCACGTGAATAAGCAGCATGAATTGCGTTTTCCACGGCGGTGCCCACCACAGTAGCAGAAAAGCCAGTGCAAATGGAACGGAGAAAAGCAACAAAAAAGGTCGTCTTCGTCCCCAACGCGTACGAACATTATCACTCAGTGAACCAATCAAAGGATCGTTAATCGCATCCCAGATAATACTGACCAAAGCGGCGAGCGACGCCAGACGCGGGTCTAACCCGACTACATCAGTTAGAAAAATTGCATAAAAAATTTGACGTAGTGTGTTATAGCTGGCACGTCCCCAATCTCCTGTCCCGTAAACAATCTTTGCCCATCTGCTTAAGGGTTTTTCAAAGGCGGTCATGTTACTGGTTTCTGACATTGATGTCTCCTAAAGATGCTTGTTATTGAAAAAGTGGATACTGGTAAAGGCGGTGGCGTTTTTTCCAATTTACTCCTAAGGTTTCCATATCCGACTTACTCTTGAAGTTACGTTCGTCAACCTGAACAAGTTCCACTTTCTCAAAAGGGGATTGGCGCAATGTCTTTTCCAGTTCTACATACAAAAGAATGTTCGCACCCATCCCTTGGTATTCGGGCAACAAGCCAACCCCATTCAAATCTCCGAGGCGAGTATGTCTCTTTTCGTTTAGAATTGTTATCCACCCAAAGGGCAATAATTTGCCTTTTGTCTTTTGCAAAGCATGAGATACATTGGGGTATCCTAGTACAAAACCAACTACGTCGGCACCTTTCATGATCAGCTTCACATACTCGGGTTCGGCAATTTGGATCATCGTGTTAGCAATCATTTTGAATTCTTCATCGGTTGTAGGATAGAAGCCCGGGTTTTTATGGAAGGCTTTATAGTGCACTTCATTAACAAAGGGAATGAATTCTCGCATTTCTTTTTTGTTTCTAAATGTCTTTACCCAGAAATTCCCTCTTTCCTTTATCCTTTCGGCTGCTTCAAACATGCGTTGCGGTAATTGCTGCGTTCGATCCAGATAACCGGATAGGTAATCTGTTTGTTTTTCGAATCCCACATTTTCAATAAGAGTTTGATAATATGGAAAATTGTATGGAATACCCATTGCTGGCATGAATTCAAAACCTTCCACCAAAAGACCAATACCGTTAGAGCGCAGAAAACCTCGTGGTCCTAAAACCAAGTTGAGATTGTACCCTCTCGCCCATGCAAAGACAGCTTCAAAAAGTGCCTGAACAACCGAGGGATCATTGACTGCATCAAAATAATAAAAAAATGCAGTGCGGCTATTATGATGTTGGTTATAATTATTATTATTAAGGACAGCAACTCTTGCCAGGGTTTCCTTTTCGCTTTCCGCAACAAAGAAGTCCGCTACTGAATGGTGATAGAAGGGGTGTTTTTTTCGATTCATTACCAGTGACATTTCTGAGCGAAGTGGGGGTACCCATTGTGGACAATCTTTGTACAACGCAAATGGAAAATGGATGAATTGTGCAATATCTTTTTTGTTATCTGTATCAAGTTTTCTAATTTTCATAGTGACTACATTCCGTTATTGGGGATTAGCCCTGTGATGATTTCTTCCTTATACACCTCAAGAAAAACCTTTACAACATCTGGATCAAAATGTTTTCCTGACTGGGATGCTATATATTCTGCGGCTTTTTTCCTAGACCATGCATCCCGATAAGGACGGTTTGATATTAAACCGTCCCAGACGTCCATGACAGAGAAAATTCTTGCGGCTATTGGTATTTCTTTGCCTCTTAACCCACGCGGATAACCTGATCCATCCCATTTCTCGTGATGGCAATATGGAATGTCTATTGCGGGGCGCAAATAAGGGATCGGTGACAGAACTTCGTAAGCGTACTCAGGGTGTTTACGCATGATGCTCCATTCTTCGTCTGTTAACGGTCCATTTTTGAGCAGGATAGCATCTGGTATCCCGATTTTTCCAATATCGTGTAGTAGCGCACCGTATCTCATATAAGTTAGTTCTGGTTCTGTGAATCCCATGCTGCGTGCCAAGTGAATAGTTGTCTCCACAACGCGGAGAGCATGACCTTCAGTTTCGTAGTCCCTGAGCTCTAGCGCTTTAGACCATCCTTGAAGTGTTAGCTCGTAAGCGGTTTTTAAGTCCTGCAGTAACTTGGCATTGTTTAGGGCTATACCAGCCTGATCAGCAAATGCCTGTAACCTGTGAGCCATTTCTTGATTGAAGAAGCCGGGAGTAGGACTATTTAGGTTTAAGAAACCAATTACTTCGCCCTTTACTTTGATAGGTGCCGAAGCATAAGATTTTATCCACGCGGTCTCTGGCAGCATCACCCAATTGGGGTCTTCACTTGTATTGGGTATTGCAATTGGCTCACCAGTATCATACATCTTCTTTAGTGTCGGTGTATTTCTAATAGATAAACTGATGTGTTCAAACCAATCCCGAACATTTTGCCCTTGGTATCCTCTGGCTGCTAGAATATGCACTGTTTCTTTATCTTCATCAATCAACATGACATGAGAGGCATCGTGAGGTACCACCTTGCCTGCATGATCCAAGATTTGCTTCAAAACCACATCAAATTCAAGATTGCTGTTCAACAAAGATGCAGTTTCAGAAAGTGCCTCTGCCAAGATGCGCTGAGTATGCTCTATCCGATGTGATCTTTTTCGTTCTGTAATATCTCTTAAAATGGCTTGCAAGGCAACTTCGCCCTGATAATTTATCGCAGAAGATGAAACGTCCACTTCTATTTCTTCACCATGTTTGTTCAAAGCGGTAAATTCATAACGCAAATTATGATTTTCCCCGCTCAATAGCACATTTATTTGTTCCTGAACGTATTCTCGATCGGATGGTGAAGCGATATCAACAAAGTGAAAATTTTTGCTAATAATTTGCTGTTGGTCTACGCCAAACAATTCACAGAATGACCGATTGGCTATTTCTAACTCTCCATCCACTACCAGACAGAAAGCATCTGTTGACTGTTCAATTAGTGTGCGAAATTTTTCTTCATTTTCTCTTAACGCTGTTTCTCTTGTATACAAAGCATCTAGCATCTGGTCAAAGCTATGTGCCAGTTCCCGAATTTCTTTAAGCCTAGCGGATTTTATTGGAAGCGATGCTTTTTTTCTGAAGTCCCCTTGTGCAAGTGCATTTATATTTGTATTCAACTCTAAAAGTGGGTTGACGATTTCGCGGGAAACCTGTCGACGAATGCTGATGATGAACAGTCCTGCAATAGCGATAGAGATTACCAGAACGGTTACTCCCGGTATTATATGTGATTGCATCAACACCAGTACCGGTGTAATGAGGTTAAGCTGCCACCCGGTTGTACGAGAAACAGCGGTGGTTTTCATTGATAGTCTTCCCGTTTCTACGGTTAAGCTGACTCTGTTATTTTGCGTAGGAACGCCTTCTGGCGAAATAGCATTGTTTGATTTCACCTTTCCATTTTCTATCCTAATCAGCGGCATTCCTCCATTGGTAATGAATATAACGCTGTCATGGTGAAAAGCCGTAATATCCTGAGTGGTTTTCTCGAAAATGTCATTGTTTATTTGTGCGATAACAGCTCCATTTGAGGGTGCTGGTACAAAGAAATAAATTTCGATTTCATTTGTTGGAGAGTTTTGAACGTGGTAAGACTTTCCTTGAGATAAAAGATCAAGGATTTTTTTCTCATTGGGCAAGCTGGTGGAAGCATCAGACAGGTCGGATAATAGAATGCCTTCTGGGGTAATCACGTAAAGGTTGGTGAAGCATGCTCCGGATTGTTTAAACGCGGAGATGATCTCGGGTAATGCTTGGTTATCGGCCATGTTGGAAATCTGAGCTATAGTGGACAGCGCTTCTTTGATCTGAACAACTTCATTATCCAAATTGTTTACCAGTATTTGGGCTTGTAAGTTTTGATTTTCTATGATTTCAAGGCAATTGAGGTAAAGATTCAGTAAAAAAACCAATGAGGCGATAAGAATTATTGAAATGACGAGACTTTTGCCTGAAAGAAGATGGCGCGCCTTTTGAAGCGAAAAGGTCATTTTTGAACTCATGTTTGACCTATTGTATGCAGCAATGCGAAATTTGGGGGTCGGAAAGTACCTACCGGAAAACCTGATATAATCACAACTTGTTGCCCCTTCTTAATTTTGCGCATCGTTGCAATACAGTTTTCAACTTCAAGGATCATTTTTTCAACCGTGTTTGCGTACGGCACCATATAGGGGGTGACACCCCAGTACATGTTCAAAAGCTGGTAGGTAGTTTTTTCGGGTGTAAAAGCCAGAATTGGTACTTCTGGGCGGGCTTTTGACATCAACAGAGCAGTTCTTCCTGTTTGGGTGAAGACTGCAATGGCGGCCACATTTCGATCATGAGCAAGTTCGCGCGCAGCTCTTGTGATTGAAATTGCATCATCTTGCACTGGTTGATCTTTTTCTGTATCACATAAGCCCCAATCGCAAAAATGACTTTCTGATTCTTCAATGATCCTATGCATTATCTGGATGCTTTCAACAGGATATTTTCCAATTGCGGTCTCTGCGGATAACATAACGGCATCCGTACCATCGAAGATGGCATTTGCCACGTCTGAGGCTTCTGCGCGGGTGGGACGTGGATTGGACACCATTGACTCCAGCATTTGTGTGGCAGTAATCACATACTTTGTCTGACGCTTGGCACTTCGGATGATTTGTTTTTGAATAATTGGCACCATGGCTGGTGAAGTTTCGACAGCTAGATCGCCACGAGCAACCATAACGCCATCCGAGACAGTTAAAATATCGCGCAGATTTTCTATTGCTTCAGGACGTTCCAGCTTCGCAATAACGGGAATTTTTGATTTTTTAGGATCAATATCGGATATTGTTTGTCGAACTCTGATAATATCGGTAGCCACTCGAACGAAGGATACTGCAATCACATCGACGTTATGTTCCAATCCAAACCTTAAGTCGGACAAATCTTTTTCGGTCAGGCATGGGATATCCAGATTGGCTCCCGGAAAGTTTAAACCTTTGTGTGAGGTTACGATTCCTCCAACCATCACTTTGGTGTCTACATACTGGTCATTTGATTCAATTGTTTCTAACTCTATTCGTCCATCGTCTATGAGCACTCTGCTTCCCGGAGGGATTAACCTCGAGTTTGGTATATCAGCCGGGAGCGTTAACATATCCATTGAGTGTAAATACGGATAAACTTTTGATAAACGGACAAATTGTCCTTTTTCTAGCTTGACGCCCTCGGATGGAAGATTACCTAATCGTGATTTAGGTCCTTGTAGGTCTTGCAGAATGCAAATAGGTTTACCAAGCTGAGTTGATAGTTCTCGCAGTACGGTAATGGTTGCAGCGTGCTGCTCATAGGTACCATGAGAGAAGTTGATTCTGGCTACATCCATGCCTGCTTCAATTAGATTTTTCAAGGTGTTTCTTTGATTACTGCTGGGACCAATGGTTGCAACAATTTTTGTTTTGCGTGGACTCATATGTTAACCATATCATATTGCTTAGACTTGGACAAGAAGATTTTTGTTCAAGATAAAAAATTAGCTTAGCCCACCAATCAAATTGGCGGGCAAAATCAGAAAAAACCCTATTACCTTTGAAGTGCCAAAGCTTTAAGGCATAGTCAGTACCTTGCGAATACGTTCCAGAGCCCAATCAATGTCGTTTCTGGATATTATGAGAGGAGGGGCAAAGCGGATCACATGTTGATGGGTTTCCTTGGCAAGAATGCCATTTTCTTTCAAGGCTTCACAAAATCTTCTCGCTCCACCTGCCTCGTGTTTTAATTCAACCCCGATCAGCAGACCTTTGCCGCGAATCTCTTTGACATGTTTTCCTGGGATTTCTGTCAGTTGCTCTATAAAATATTCACCCTGAATGCGCGCGTTCTCGATCAAATTTTCTTCGGTGATCACTTTTATAGCAGCACGCGCGATTGCAGCACCCAATGGGTTGCCCCCAAACGTTGAACCATGCTCACCGGGCTGAAACAATCCCAAGAGCGGTTCGTCTGCCAGGATTGCAGAAACTGGGTAAAATCCCCCAGAAAGAG
Organism: Anaerolineaceae bacterium; assembly: GCA_034434695.1. Taxonomy (GTDB): domain Bacteria; phylum Chloroflexota; class Anaerolineae; order Anaerolineales; family Anaerolineaceae; genus DYEC01. Next base: position 15,976 of record DAOTYY010000083.1, on the reverse strand, counting down.
CTTTTCCAATGATCATAATGTCAGGCCGAACGTCCTCGTGCTGGCATGCAAACAACTTCCCTGTGCGTCCAAGCCCTGTTTGAATTTCGTCTGCAATGAAAAGGGTGTTGGTTTCCTGACATATCCGGTGCACTTGCTTCAAGTAACCTTGTGGTGGAATAATTACCCCCCCTTCGCCTTGGATAGGTTCTAACAGGACCGCGGCTGTATTAGGAGTTATGGCTTTTTCAATTGCTTTTATGTCCCCATACGGAACAATGACAAATCCTGGTGTGAATGGACCAAAGTCGTCTCGATATAGCGGTTCGGTTGAAAAAGACACGATGGATACTGTTCGACCGTGAAAATTTCCCGCTGCAACAATAATCTCTGCTTGATAGCGAGGAACCTTTTTGGACTGATAAGCCCATTTCCGCGCTAACTTCAGAGCGGTTTCGACCGCCTCAGCACCACTGTTCATTGGAAGAGACATTTGATATCCAGTCAGCTCGGCTAGTTCCTTGTAAAGAAATGGAAGCTGATCGTTTCTGAAAGCGCGCGAGGTTAGCGTTACTTTTTCAGCCTGTTGGATCATGGCTTGTAAGATACGGGGGTGAACATGCCCCTGATTCAGTGCTGAATATGCGCTTAAACAATCGAGGTAGCGGTTACCCTCTACATCATAAACCCAAACTCCTTGTGCTTTCTCTATAACTACATCGAGAGGATGATAATTGTGCGCCCCGTACTTTTCTTCTAACTGGATATATTCGCTGGTTTTCATACTCTGCGCTTTCTACGCCCTTCCAAATATCTTAAGCAGGATACCTTTTTGGGCGTGCAACCGGTTATGGGCTTGAGTGAACAAAGCAGAGTGAGGTCCGTCAGCTACTTCATCCGTAATTTCCTGACCGCGGTGTGCCGGCAGACAATGCATTACAATCACATCCTTATCGGCTTCTGAGACTAATTTTGCGTTGACCTGGTAGGGCGGAAAAACCTTTTCCCTTTGCTGAGCTTCTTCTTCCTGTCCCATGCTGGTCCATGTATCCGTGTAGATAACGTGAGCATTTTTCACTGCCTCGTGCGGATCGCGCAAGAAAGTAAGTTTGCTTCCACTTTCGGCGGCAAATTTGTGGGCAATTTCAATTGCTACGGGAGTAATATCATATCCTTCAGGGCTGGCTATGGTAAAATTGGCGCCCAATTTTGTCGAGATGTGCATGAGTGAGACGGCAACATTATTTCCGTCACCAATGAAAGCAATGTTAATTCCTTTCATGGTTCCAAATTTTTCGATGATAGTGAGCGCATCAGCCATTGCTTGGCAGGGATGGTTATAATCGCTCAGTCCATTGATCACCGGCACGCTTGACCATTTAGCTAATTCAAGAATATGCTGATGTTCAAAGACGCGTGCCATGATGGCATCTACATAGCCGGAAAGCACACGCGCAATGTCAGAAATCGCTTCACGTTTTCCCAACCCAATTTCATTGGGGGAGAGATATAGTGCATCTCCACCCAGATGACGCATTGCCATATCAAAACTTACACGAGTGCGCAGGCTGGGTTTCTGGAAAATCATTCCAAGCACTTTTCCCTTGAGTAAGGGCGGGTTTCCACCACTCATCCACTCTTTTTTTAACTGAATGGATAAATCTAACATTTCCCAGATTTCTTGTGATGTGAAATCTGAGATGGCAATGAAGTGTTTATTCATGAGCACCTCTTATGATAAGGGAATGAAATATCGCTAAAAGTATAACACATTCAATCAAAAGAGATTGATTCAGAACTTTCCTGCCTTCACTTGATGGTCTGCCCAGAGTGTAAGCATATCCATAAGTTTATGCAAACCGGGCCCGGCAAATGTGGAAACGGCGTACCAGAAACTTGCCTCGAAGCCCGGTGTAACGATAAAGCGGTTCTTTTGAATGCCCTTGACAGTTGCGCGAGCAACAACCTCTGGTTGCAAAATGCCAGTAAGCGATGCAAGCGCTTTTGTGATTGGCGGCTTAAATGGCTTTTCATATTCCAATTGTGGGGTGTTAGTATCAGGCGGATAGACAATGGTGACACCGATACCATCGAATTTGAGCTCGGAGCGCAATGCTTCTGCCAATCCTCGAATGGCAAACTTTGACGCACAATATGCTGTGTAACCGTATACACCCACAAGCCCTGCTATGGATGAAATAAAAACTACATGCCCTGCCTTTTTACTTCTCATTGGATTAATCAGTGCTTTTGTTACGTAGAGGGAACCGTAATAGTTTATATCCATGATCCAGCGAAAAACGTCCGTTGCTTGTTCATGAAAAAGTCCTGGCTGTGTGACGCCGGCAGAATGGATCAATAAATCAGGAACGCCGGTTTGGTTGACAAATCGCTCCAGAGCTATGGTTACCTCTTGTTCGTTAGACACATCAGCCCGGACAATTTCAACAGTTTTAGTATATTTCGACACCCGTTCAATTTCCTGTTTCGCGTTTTGCAACTGTTCCGGACGGCGTGCCATGATGGCGATATTGGCGCCAAGACCTGCTAATTGTTTTGCAATTGCGAGCCCTATGCCACTTGATCCGCCAGTTATCAAAGCAAGTTTTTGGTTAAAGTCTTTCATACGAGTTTTCCAGTGTTCAAGAGTAGCAAGAAGTGCAGGAACCACCCCGGCAACTGCCGCAACTATTGCTTTTCACAAGTGAACGGTTATCACTTTGTGCTAAGAACGATGAAACGACCCGATGGGTCAGAAGGCTGTTACATTTTTGACATGCAACAGGTTCATCAGATTCTTTCATAGACCGCAACATGTCAAAGCGGTACCCGCATTCGTCGCACACGTACTCATATAATGGCATAAATAAACCTCCGGGGGTTCAGTATACAAACTCGCGAATATCATAACGGGCAATATGTGGGGTGCTATCGTTTGGAAAAATTAATCTGCTTTCAATTTCTTCACCTTGCCTTACTCTCTCCTCAGATGTCATTGGCTTCAATTCTTCCTGATAAGCCTGTTTTGTATAAGCCAACCCTTCGGATTCGACAAGTTCTGAAAAGTAAATGATGTCGTCGGCGTTTAATTTCATTTCATTGATTACTTTAATGGTGTCTTCAATATGTGCGGCGGAATATTTATGCCCGCCTGCTCCCAGTAAAATGATCACACCAACAGCTATCCCCGCTGTTTTTATTGCTTGGACTGTGCCGATTGCTTTTTCTGGATCAGATGGTTTTTTGAGCAGTTTTAATAAATCAGCATTTCCGCTTTCAAGACCAATGTAAATGCGCTTTATTTGGAATTGCGCAAGCTCCTGGTATTCTGGTAATGATTTTAGCGTCCCGCTAAAACCATCGAGGAATGCGTATATTCCTCCAAGCGCGCTTACATCAAAAAAGCGATGCACTATCTTGAGATGCTCGCGTAAAAGCGGCATTGGTGTGATTAGTGCATTTGCATCTCCCAGAAAAATTGTTCTTCTCAAACTGATTCCTTTGCCCAGATAAGAAAGGACTGCTTCTACGTGTCTGAAAAACTCATCTGGGGATTTGATACGAAAGTTTCGATCTTTATAAAAATCGCAAAATGTGCAAGTGTTGAACGAACATCCCTCTGTTGCCTGTAAAAATACTGCCATGTATTGATCTGGAGGTAAAATCCCGATCGGTTTATATACCTCGTAATATCTGTTAATATCTTGTTTGTAACGTTTGGGGGTAAATTCAATAACATGATTCAATGTGTCGAATACAGCTTGCGGTAAATTGTCTGAGAATTGAATTTGTCCGGATTTCAATGTTTGTAACAACCAGCTAGCGGTTTTATGCGCATTTTGCTCTATGACTTCGCCCTCGATACGTGACAACCAGCGGCGTTGGTGATTGTGGGCTGTGGGGATGATCCATTTGGCAACAATTTTGCCATCCAATCCACGACGATAAGATACACTGTTGAACATAGCGGTCCACAGTCTGCCCTCATGATCAAAACTAAAAACTTGTGTATCGGCTGTGCTGGAAATACTCAGAGTCAGGCAGTTGGACTTAATGCTAATTGAAAGAGTTTTGTCGCACGTTTTTCCTAAAATGACCATAAGCAAAAAATACCCGACAGCAATATTCGTCACTGTCGGGTATTATACCAGTTGAGGGCTTATTGGATATGTGTTTCACTTATTTGCCGAAAGTGATACCCGTAGATTGAAAAAGTAATTGCCAGAGGAAATTTTTCTGGATAGTGGAGTAAAGTCCAGAAAAACAGGTCCCAAAAATGCTTTCGTTCTTTGCCGCGTATTCCAATCAAGTAGATTGAACGAAATAATGCCAAAAACTCTTGAATCTCTACTCGAACAGTATTGGCAAATGGACGGTAATCTTGCAGGAAATTTTTTACTCTTTGATAAAAGAGAGCCGGCGAATAAATCTGGAAAATGATATGTTGATAACCACGTTTCAATTCTTCTAATGGCATTTTGGGAATGATATTCGTTGAACCGTCTGTATTATCCCCTGACATTTCTTCGATAAGGCGGTTTTCCTTCTTCAGTCTGTTGTACAACTGTGTTCCGTAAGGCGCTTGCAACAAGCCAACCATAGCGGTTACAATGCCGCTATTTTGAATAAATTCAATTTGTTTCTGGAATATAGAAGGAGTATCATGGTCGAAGCCAACAATAAAGCCGCCCATTACCTGAAGACCACGTTGTTGCAATTTTTTAATACTGCTGATCAAATCTCGGTTCCTGTTTTGAGACTTACCGCATTCAGCCAGGCTCTCTTCATTGGGTGTTTCAATTCCGACAAATACAGATGAAAAACCTGCCTCGACCATCATCTGCATTAGTTCTTCGTCATCCGCAAGATTGATAGATGCTTCTGTTATAAAACGACATCCGGATTTGCCCTTGCGCCATTGGATAAGCGCGGGCAGAATACTTTGCTTCAGCTCTTTTTTGTTGCCAATAAAGTTGTCATCAACAAAAAATATATTGCGTCGCCATCCCAAGGAATAGATTTTATCCAGCTCTGCAATAATTTGAGCGGCGGTTTTTGTTCTGGGTCTATGACCGAATAAGGCGGTCACATTACAGAACTCACAGTTATAAGGACAGCCTCGTGAATACTGAATGCTCATTGAGTCATAATGGCGCATGTCTATCAGTTCCCAAAGTGGCACAGGGGTCTTTGAAATGTCACAGAACTCCTCGGTAGAATAAACTTTTTGGGGATTGCTGTCAGCCAAATCTTTGAGAAACGCAGTGAGGGTTATCTCTGCCTCATTCAGCACAAAATGATCGACCTCTGGAAACTTTTGGTGCTCTCCGGTAAACAAGGGTCCGCCTGCAACCACTTTGACACCATGTTTTTTGCAGAGATGTATCGTTTTTTCGGCAGAAGCGCGCTGCACTACCATCGCGCTGATAAATGCATAATCTGCCCATTGGAGGTCTGTTTCCAACAGTTCCGTAGTGTTCATATCCACAAGCTTTAGCTTCCATTCTTTCGGGAGCATTGCTGCCACTGTAACTAAGCCTAACGGAGGAGAGGAAGCTTTCTTGTGAATAAATTTAAGTGCATGCTTAAAACTCCAAAATGTATCAGGAAATTCAGGATAGATCAGTAAGACGTTCACGGTCGTCACTCCTGTTTTTATTTTTTCTTATATCTTTGTATTTTGTTCTATGGAATGTGTCCCGTGACATATATCGAGTCACATCTCAGACTATAACTTTGAATATAAAAATAAGCACATGGGATAATGGCTGTTATACCCGGAATGCTATAATAAAAAGCAAATGAATAACCCCACAACTCAGCCACACATCAAGACCGGAAGTGTAGCCGATTTAGCTTTCGGTGTTGTAGTTTTGGCTTCTTTCTTTGTTACATTTAGTGGGTTGAGAGAAACCTCGCTCTCGCAAATAGTCCTGATCGTAGGATTAGGTATTCTTTATCTTATGATTGGAATATATGGATATGCTTATTTTGCGCGTGCGCAGGAATTGTGGTTTCAACTATTCTATTTTGCCGTGCAGATACCTCTTGGTGGCTTAATTGTTTATCTGGCGAGAGGAGCTGGTTTGAATGCAATGTTGTTGTTGCCTTTAGCTGGTCACAGTGTTATGTTACTTTCAAGGGGTTGGATGTATATCACTAATATCGCAATATTATTGGCTTACATTTTGGCTGTTGAGGCTTTTTCAAACAGTTGGCAGGCAGTTTGGTCTGGGTTGCCTATCTTTTTAGCTGGACAGATTTTTGTTGTTGCGTTTACTCAAATGGCAGTCAGTGAGGAGCGCGCACGCTTGGAAGTAGAAAAATTGGTGAATGAACTAGCAAAAGCCAATCAGCGATTACGTGAATATGCTTCTCAAATAGAGGACCTCACTATCACTAAAGAACGCAATCGAATTGCGCGTGAAATCCATGATGGGTTAGGTCATTATTTGACCACAATATACATGCAGATACAGGCAGCACAGGCTGTTTTGCGCGATAATCCCCATAAAGCGCTTGTTTCCTTAGAAACAGCCCAACAGCTTGTTCGAGAAGCGCTCGCGGATGTTCGTCAGTCTGTAGGTATGTTGCGAGGAACCCGCGAGAAAGTTGCACCAATACCAGAACGACTATCTATATTGGTGAAAAATTCCACTACTGACGATTTTTCAATATCGTTCGAGGTTAAGGGTGTGCCACGAAACCTGACTCCGCAAGCAGAGCATGTGATTTACCGCGTTGTCCAGGAGGGCTTAAATAATGCGTTGAAACATGCCCAGGCTTCACATGTCTGGGTTGTTTTGGACTATGAAAACTCGCAAGAGGTCAAAGTGACGATTAAAGATAATGGTGTCGGTAGTGATCAGTCGGAAACAGGTTTTGGTCTTATTGGGTTGCGTGAAAGGGTTAATTTTCTAAACGGAATGTTGCGAATTACATCAACAGAGGGTTCCGGTTTTATGATTGAAGTAATTTTACCCGGGTAAGCAAATGATACGAATACTAATTGCTGATGACCAAATCTTATTTCGCGAGGCTTTGCGGACGCTTTTGTCTGTACAGAATGATTTTGAGGTAATTGCTGAAGCTTGCAATGGGGAAGAGGCATTGCGCCTGGCAGTTCAGCATCAACCGGATATTGTGCTAATGGACTTGCGGATGCCCGTTATGGATGGTATAACCGCAACACGGAGGCTTCAGTCTGTATTAAGTGGTTGCCGGATAATTGTACTAACCACTTTTGATGAGGACGAGGATGTTTTGGAGGCATTGCGATCTGGGGCAGTGGGGTATTTGCTGAAGGATGTCACTTCGGAGAAGTTGTATGAGGCGATTCGTCTTGCTGCTCGTGGGGAGTATGTATTGCATCCGACCATCACTGCTAAAGTGGTCTCCCATATTGCCAAAACAATTAAACCGGTTTCGAGTGAAAGCAATACTTTGGTTGAGCCACTGTCACCAAGGGAAATCGAAATATTGCGTTTAGTTGCAACTGCTGCGAGCAACAAAGAAATTGCAGAACAGCTTGTAATAGCAGAAGGAACTGTTAAGAATCATGTGCGCAATATTTTGAGTAAATTGGGTGTAAAAGATAGATTGCAGGCTGTTCTGAAGGCAAAGGAGTTGGGCATCATTTAGGCGCTGGAGTGGAGCAAGAGAATGGGCTTTAATCGTTTATTTCAATCTACTGTAACTCACAATTTACGTTTGGTGGTTGGTGGAATATTTATTGCCGTTGGGATAGTTGTTTTTGTTGATCAGTATCTACAATCTGGCTGGATTACGCTTGTTGCCATACCCTTAACATCACTGGTTGTAATCGCTGGAGGGATTCGCTTACGAAAAATTGGCTTATTGATAGCAGGGAGTTTGTTGTCCGGTTTAGGGATGGGAATCTTTTTTGTTTTGTATGACGGGTTTACTCTTTCGCTTCAATTTCGCATAGGCATCGCACTGGTAATTTTTGGCATTAGCTGGATGTTAATAACCCTCTTAAGCTCTTTCTTTGCGTCTGCTTCAATATGGTGGGCTTTGTTACCGGGAGGGGTATTTGCCAGTATCGGGGGAGCCTTTTTATTCTCTGGACTTCATCTATTGGATTTTGTTTTGTTTGGTTTGACAGGACTGGGCATTGCAATGTTAGTAACGGGTGTTTGGCGGGGACTGTTTGGGTTAATCATTCCGGGAGCGTTGCTCATTGGTATCGGACTTGGGATTTCGCAAGCTTGGAATGATTTGGTGGCTACAAATCCTTTAGCGCAAACCGGGCTGATGCTAGTTTGGTTTGCCTTAGGATGGGGATTGATTGTTTTGTTTTCCAGGGTAGTGACTACAAAATTCATCTGGTGGCCTTTGATACCTGGCGGTGTACTGGCAATGGTGGGATGGGGGCTTTATATTGGTGGGGATCCGGATAATGCAATAAGTATCATAGGGAACAGTTGGTCGGTTGGCTTAGTTATTTTTGGGCTGTATCTATTATTGCTTCGGAGAGGAATGAGACAATAAAAAGCGAACTGCGTATAGCCATTTCAGCCCCAAAACACAACATCAAGTACCTTCCTCAAAAACCTCCCAATAACCCCGATCCAACTCACTATCAGACAAATGTGCGTATCTCTGCGTAACTGCAATGTTACGATGTCGCGCCAGCTCTTGAGCAAGCTTTAGATTACCAGAAACACGCAAAACCCGGGTGACAAAGTAATGGCGCAGAGAGTGGGGGGTGATTTTACCAACCTTATCAGCACCTAAGGCGCTTTCTACGATTCTATTGATGATGTTGCGCCCCGTAGCTGTTGTTATCGGTATTACTTTTTTCCCTGCGCCTTTATCATGTCGGGCAAAAACAGGTAGAGAAGTCAGGGGGCGTTTTGAAGCTCCATCGAGCGAAAATCTAGCATCAAGATAGTCCTTAATGGCTTGTTGTGCCCTTCTCGAAAAACGGACAATCGCCTGACGGTTTCCCTTGCCTACAACAATTGCATGACCCTCGTTCCAGTCTAAATCACCGCGACGTAGATTGCATGCTTCATGAACGCGCAAACCCGTATCTGCAAGCGTTATCAAGAAAGCGCGATCCCGAAGATTTCGCAATCGTTCTTCGTTCGCTTCTGTTGGGATTGTCTTCAGCGTTTCAATGTATTCCAATACACGGTCTATATCATCTTGCGGAAATTGGGGCAACCGTTGCCCAGGTTTTCTTGCCCTATGTTTGACAAGCAAGCGAAGTCTGGGTAAGTTAATGTCAGACAATCTTTCTGAGGCAACATATTCAAAAAATCCCATGACGGCTGTTAAGTATAGCCGTTCTGTAGAGGGCGAGTAGTTTTTCAATGAGGCTATAAACCAGGAAACAGAATCCTCCGGCAAATCTTCAATTAAGGTTTTGTCCGGGTTAATCTCTTTTTCACGTAGCAAATTTAAAAACTGCAAAACACCATTGTAGTAGGTACGTTTAGTATTAGAGCTACGTGCCAACTCAATTGTTTCCAAATAACGAGCTACAGCAATCCCAATGGTTAAATCAGTCATGCTTAAAAGAATATCACAAATTTTCAATAATATTTTATGTTTTTTATAATAATACTTATCAAAAACAATAAAGATTCTTTTGCTTCTATTTTTTTATCTGTCCCCTATCTGGAATCCCTAAGCCATACGCTAGAACTCAGTTGAGGCACGCCATTATAATAAATCGTATTATTTTCAAGCAAAGGAATCAGATTATAAACTTTAACTTTTCTTTATCCTCCCCCCTCCCCCATTTGCTTTTACGCCAAGCTAGCGTAAAATATCGGCATGACAAGAACAATTAGCTTACCATATGGCAGCGCCTGCCTCCCGCTCGATATTCCCGAAAATACAGAGGCAAGAATTGATGTTATTCTTCCCCCACAGCCTAAAGCTTGTCACGATCCTTTCAAGCTGGTTAGCGAAAATATTCATAATCCGATATGCGGTACTCATCTCACTGCATATAGACACGTAAAAAAGGTAGCAATTGCCATTAATGACAAAACAAGACCAGTGCCTCACCATTACCTCCTTCCTCCCTTGTTAGAATGTCTAAAAGAGATGGGAATAGCGTCAACTGGCGTTAAGTTGATCATTGCCACTGGTACGCACTCTCCTATGAAGAGGCAGGATTTTTCATTGGTTGTGCCGCAAGCCATTGAAGAGAAGTATGAAATAATCTGTCATGACTGCGAAGACCAGAAAAATCTAGTTTTTCTTGGAACTACATCACGAGGTACACCAGTGTATATCAATAAGCATTTTCACGACGCAGACTTAAAAATCGCAGTTGGGAATATTGAACCCCATCATTTTATGGGGTTTTCGGGGGGGAACAAAACTGTTGCCATTGGGCTTGCGGGACGTACAACAATTGAGACAAATCACAAAATGCTGTTAGATCCCCAATCGTGCATTGCAACTTATGAAACAAATCCAATGCGGATGGATGTCGAAGAAATTGGAAGAATGGTGGGAGTTCACTTTGCACTTAATGCAATTCTAAACAATGAAAAGCAAATCGTTCAAGTTTTATTTGGTAGCCCCGAAGAAGTTATGAAAGTTGGCACTGTTATTTCAAAGAAGTCGTGTCAAGTCAAAACAACTGGACAATATGATCTGGTAATAGCATCGGCGGGTGGATATCCTAAAGATATTAACCTATATCAGGCACAAAAAGCTCTCACAAATGCTTCTCTTATAGTCCGTGAAAGCGGGGTTATCGTTCTTGTAGCTTCTTGCTCAGAAGGAAGTGGCTCAGCAGGTTATGAGGAGTTTATGCAGGGGATACAAAAAACTGAGGATATATTCACAAAGTTCAGCGCCCAAGGATTCCAAATTGGTCCACATAAAGCCCTGCTGTTTGGAAAGGTCCTAAAACGCGCAAAAGTTATTCTGGTCTCTCAAATACCGGATGAACTTGTTAGCAAATTCTTATTAATTCCCGCAAGAAACCCGCAAGATGCTTTTAATATGGCACTGCGCATATTGCAAAAACTATATCCTAGAGTAGCGATCATGCCATACGCAACGGTTACTGTGCCCGATGTGACATAAAAAGGTGAAGTTGCGATAGTCAAGATAAGAGTCTTTTGCAGGCAAACATGTTTTAGGGTTATAATATTCATAAGTGGAGCAAATATGACAGATCAACAGCGTTCTCTTGGCAAAACTACCATTGCCCCTGATGTATTAACAACGATAGTTAGACTAACCGTCCTTGGCATTCCTGGCGTTAGCAGAATGGCGCCGGTTTCGGGAAGTGTCGACCGCTGGCTTAAAAGCGGGGCAAGTGAAGGGGTCATTATTTCGGTAGAAAATAATGTCGTTTATGCTGATATTTATGTCGTGTTATGCCGGGATGTTAATGTACGCGATGTGGGACGATTGATTCAATCTAAGGTAACTAGAGCAATATCAGAAATGGTTGGAATGGAAGTTGGTAAAATCAACGTTCACATTGAGGACATTGACTACAACCTGCAAGAAGATGTGCGATCGGCTTTATGAAACCTCGAACCAAGGCACGAAGCATTGCCTTGCAAGTACTTTATGAAGTGGATATTACCGGGCACTCGCCGGCAGTTGCTCTAGAACAGCGACTGTCAGAAGATAGCGCTTTGGATATCAGTCTGGTAGAATTTGCAAGACAAATTGTATTTGGTGTTCTACCAATGATTGAAAGGCTTGACGATTTTATTGCACAACACGCTCCGGAATGGCCTCTGGATCAGGTTGCGGTTATTGATCGAAATATTATACGAATAGCGCTTTGGGAATTTGCAGTAGCAGGTTGCACCCCTATCAAAGTGGCAATTAATGAAGCAATTGAACTGGCAAAAATGTATGGTTCTGATAGCACTCCCCGATTTGTTAATGGCGTGCTGGGAAGTCTTGCAAGCCGGCAGGCAGAAATCAAACACTCGCTGCGTAGCATGGCAGCTTCTAAGTAAGCAAAACCTTAATACTTTTGGATCACAAGGGAATGTCTCGTAAAAAACGGCCTTTCAATATTTCCCTGATTTTACTTTCTCTATGGATTCTAGTTTCCCAAGCCTGTCTAATTCCAATTGAGCCTTTCTCCTCCGGAATTTCTAAAACATCCTTATCTCCCCGTATAGAAGCCGAGGTTGTCTTCCGTGCAGAAGTTCCACTGCATAACGAGGAACAAATTCTGTATCTCGACATACTTGACGAAGTGACCGGGCTTGCGCTCAATCCAGCGCGCTTTGAACTTGATCGAGATGATGATACTCATTATTCGCTTCATCTTTCAATTGCGAAGGGGACCTTCCTGAAGTACCGCTACTTGAGGAAAAGTGTGATTCCACTTGTGGAATATAACGCCCAAGACCAACAGGTACGTTATCGTAGTTATTACGTGGATGGTCCAGCAGAGATTAAGGATATTGTTGCTGGCTGGCAGGATACGGTTTATCATGGTCCAACAGGCCGTCTTCAAGGCCAGGTCTTTGATGGGCAAACAAATGCCCCGCTTTCAAACATGATGATATCTGTCGGAGGTTATCAAATCGTTTCTTCGGAAGATGGAACATTTGGAATTGATCACTTGCCCATTGGAACGCATTTGATATCCGTCTTTAGCAAAGATGGTGATTATTTGCCATTTCAACAGGGTGTCTTGATAGCAGAAGAGTCTCTTACGCCAGCCACAATCAGGCTAAAACCCCTCAAGATGGTCCAGGTCCAGTTTAATGTAGAAATGCCGGCAAACTTTGCAACTCAAATGCCAGTCCGAATAGTGGGAAACATTGCTAGTTTGGGGAATACTTTTGAGGATCTCCGTGGGGGAGTAAATGTTTTGGCAAGCAAAGCACCAGTGATGCAGAAATCCGCCCAAGAAGGCAAATATACCCTCTTACTAAAGCTCCCGGCCGGATTGGACTTGAGATATAAATACACGCTTGGTGATGGCTTTTGGAATGCGGAGTTGGATTCTTCTGGCAAGTTTCGGGTCCGACAGTTAATTGTGCCAGACCATGACATTGTTATCGATGATACAATCGCTGCATGGGAAGTTCCTGAAACTAAACCAATCACATTTACAGTTGACGTACCAGAAAATATACCCGGTGATGAGAACATTATCTCTCTACAGCTCAACCCCTATGGTTGGATGGAACCGATTCCCATGATGCGTTTGGGAGAGAATAGCTGGACCTATACGTTGTACAGCCCGCTTCACTTAGTGGATGAGGTATCCTATCGGTACTGCCTCAATGGTCAATGCGAAACAGAATCTGGAGCTTCTCTAACAGAAATTCGCACATTTTTCCCCTCTGCTACTCCGCAAAGATTTGAAGATTCAATCAACATTGACAGGAGATAGATTGCATGAATCAGTTGGGAAGATCTAATACTTACGGTGTTGAAAACCACGGGCTACGGAACCTTCGTAGTGTTTATTGGAACTATACACCGCCGGCTCTTGTGGAAGAGGCAATTTTACGCAGGGAAGGGCAATTAAGCAAAACGGGAGCTTTAATTGTCAATACAGGGCAACACACAGGACGGTCTCCGAAGGACAAGTATATTGTAAAAAATGGGGTTCAAGAGGACGATTTGATATGGTGGGGAAAGATAAACCAGCCAATAAAAGAAGAACAATTCAATCGGTTATATACTAAACTTATCGGGTATTTGCAGGGAAGAGACGTATTCATCCAGGATATGTATGTTGGCGCTCACCCTGATTTTCGGATGCCTATTCGCATTATTACAGAAAAAGCTTGGCATAGTCTGTTCGCATATGACTTATTTATACGTGTTCCTCCAGAGAAGCAAAAACTTCACCAGCCTGAGTTCACCCTGATTGATTGTCCAGATTTTATTGCTGATCCGGAAACTGATGGCGTAAGATCAGAGACATTTATCGTGGTGAATTTTGCAAGTCGGCTTATATTGATTGGGGGCACCAGTTATGCGGGGGAGATCAAAAAGTCAATCTTTACTATTATGAATTATGTACTCCCGTTAAAAAGAGTGCTTTCTATGCATTGCTCTGCCAATGTTGGCGCTGGCGACGATGTAGCACTCTTCTTTGGTTTATCAGGAACGGGTAAGACAACTCTATCTTCAGACCCGGAGAGACGGTTGATTGGCGACGACGAACATGGCTGGTCTGATACCGGAGTATTTAATTTTGAAGGTGGTTGCTACGCCAAAACTATTCGGCTACGCGCTGACCTTGAGCCAATTATTTGGGAGGCAACACACCGTTTCGGAGCTGTATTGGAGAATGTAATTTACGACTCACATACCCGCGAGATTGATTTTGACAGTGAAGAACGCACTGAAAATACACGTGGAGCTTATCCGATAGATTATGTTGCTAATCGAGTGGCTGAGGGGTTTGCCGGGCATCCCAAGAATATCTTTTTCTTATCGGCAGATGCCTTTGGGGTACTACCACCAATTTCCCGATTAACACCTGAACAGGCAATGTATTACTTTTTATCGGGTTATACCGCAAAGCTTGCAGGAACTGAAAAAGGATTGGGAAACGAACCACAGGCAACTTTTTCCACTTGTTTTGGTGCTCCTTTTCTGCCATTAAATCCAAGTGTTTATGTAGAGCTTTTGGGAAAGAAAATCCAGCAACACAATGTTCAGGTTTGGCTTGTTAATACCGGGTGGACAGGTGGAGAATACGGAGTTGGTAAGAGAGTCCCCCTCCCCTTTACACGCGCAATGATAAGGGCAGCACTTTCTGGCAAACTCGCTAATGTACCTATGCAACAGGAACCATTCTTTGGATTATGGGTTCCAGAGTATTGTCCAGATGTTCCTTCAGATATCCTCTTACCACAAGCAACCTGGCAGGATGGAAACGCATATGCCACACAGGCAAAACACCTGATTGAACAATTTGAAAAAAACTTTGTGGAATGTGGGTCTGGCGTTTCTAGTGCAATTGTAGCAGCAGGCCCTCATTACACTTGATTACAAAGACTTTTTGGCAATTTCAAGGACGAAACAATAAAAGTGCAGCACCCAACAACAAAAATGGCGCGTAAGGGATCGCCATGAACATCTGATATTTATGTGTAATCAGATGATAAAGGATGATGAAAAGGCTAAAGCTTCCCCCCAAAATGATGGCAAGTAACAATCCCGCAGTGATTCCGGGCCAGCCCAGATATAATCCCAATACGCCACCTAGATTTACGTCCCCAAAACCGAGCGCAACCTCGTCAACTGGCTGATTGCGAATCTTTGTTATTAACTGAGACAAAACAATGCCAAGATAGTACAAGCCAAGCATTATTGCATACCCGGCAATGCCCCCCAATAATGTTTTGGGTAATCCATGCAGATGCCATCCTATCCCTAAACCCAGAACCGCTCCAGTAATGCTGATCGGATTTAAGACAACGCGATGTTCAAAGTCAATCACTGCAACAAGACCAAAATAAGCCAGTGTAATTACGCCTAACTCCCAGCTGATTCTTTGTACCGGAAGAAGTTTCAATATCCACAATAAAACTGGATATCCGAATAGAACTAACCAGACTCGCAATCTAGGGTACCGACGACAATGCGAGCACCGAGTAGCAAGTATAAACGTTTTCCATGAAATGCTATTGTAACACCATGAACAAACCGGGCGATGAATTAAAAAACCGCTGCGCAGGTATGGTAAAACATTGGAAAGATGATTTACCCCTATACCGACGGTCAATCCCACAATGGTAATCCCAATGGCTTCAACAATGGTCATTTCAAGTTTCCAGACTCGCAATCTAGGGCGCCGACGACATTATCAAGATATAATCAGTATACCTGATATTTCAATCAGAAGCAAACCAAAGCCAACCAGTAGTTAACATAACGTGAGTTCGGGATAAGGAGAGGATCTCCAAAAGGGAGTAAACTTTTGTTACCACAACAACAGTTGAAACCCCAGGAGACCCTCAATGGACAGTTTACTCGTTTTATTCTGTGATGTCGATGATTT
>DAOTYY010000082.1:0-5044 GCA_034434695.1 Anaerolineaceae bacterium | reverse complement strand
TTTGCAAAAATCATCGACATCACAGAATAAAACGAGTAAACTGTCCATTGAGGGTCTCCTGGGGTTTCAACTGTTGTTGTGGTAACAAAAGTTTACTCCCTTTTGGAGATCCTCTCCTTATCCCGAACTCACGTTGTGTTACGTTTTTTGGAGAACTTAAGCATTGAGGAAACAGCACTTGCAATCAATAAACCGGAAAGTGCAGTCAAATCGTTACAGCATCGGGGGCTAGCAACACTACACCGCTTGTTGACAGACAGTGAAAGAAAGAACAAAGGATATGAGTAAGCTTAATACGATCACCGAAAATGAGATCAAACGTCGCCTTGAAATATTGAAAGAGGTGCCAGAGCGAAATCCACACGCAGCATCGAGTGGCCGAGCGCGCTTCCTAGCACAAATTGAAGAAATCTCCAAGCAAGCCGTATCTCTACAAGGCAAACAGCGTCATAGTGGATGGGTCGAGAAAATTCGATCTAACTTTATCCAACGGAAGGAGCATTTGCCAATGTTAACCCAATTACTGAGTGTGATTTTAATTTTATCGGCTTTGCTTGGTGGCGGAGGCGCAGCGACTGTGTACGCTTCCCAATCCAGCCTGCCGGGCAACTGGCTATACCCCGTGAAAATATGGAGTGAAGACATGCGAAGTGACCTGGCAGACAGTCCGGACACCCAAATTGAGCTTCAATTACAATTTGCCGAGCGACGGGTAGAGGAGCTGGCTGAACTGGTTGGTAAAGGGCAGCCCTTGCCCGAAATAGTAGCCCTGCGGCTGGAGAGCCAAGTGAATCATGCGTTGCAACTGGCGGCTGGACTGCAAGCTACCCAGATGTCTGAAGAATTGTCTCAGATTCGCCGGCGGTTAATGACCCAACTGCAAGTGATGGAGCAATTACACAGCAGTGACCCACAGGCTGAAGCTCTCTTAACCCGCACGCGCCAAATGTTGCAGACACGTCTGCGGCTGGTGGAAGAAGGCATCCAGAGTCCGAACTCACTACATCAGCAATTGAAATCGCAAGATCAATCACAACAGAACCAAGACCAGTTGCAACAACAAGATCGGGACCGCCTTCAACAACAGGATCAGGAACGTCTCCAACAACAAGATCAGCAACGTGATCAGTTACGTCAGCAGACCTGTACACCCCAGCCCCAAAACACCCCCGCAGGATCACCGCAGAATGGTTGCTACGGCAGCGATGCCGGCAATCACGGCAATGGTCAGGGAGCAGGGGGAAATCAGGGTGGTAAAGGCAAATAACAGGCGTACAGTTTGAAATCCCCTGTAAACTGTCGCACACCAACAATCCGGCGATTGACTTGTCGGATTGTTGCTTAACTAAAGATCAGCACCCCCTGAACAGTACAACTTCAGTTTATGTAATCGAATATGACATGTGGTAGGTATGTCCCCATAAGAAATTAGCGCAGGGGACTGCCGCCTTTAGGTGACAAAGGAATGCGCTCCCCCTTTCTTTGCAAATTGGAGCGTGTTGAAAAACAAAACACACTCCCTATATATGGCGGTAAAACAGCCTGTTTTTCGTATAGATATGCGCCATATATGACTTTTTCAACACTCTCGTTATCACCGTGCAATCCCCAAAGACGCCAAAATCAAGCATGTGTTTGTCACCCGAAGAAATCAGCGCTGGTATGTTTCCTTTGAGATGGAATTGCCGGACACGCCCGTTCAACGCAAATCCACAGGAAAACAGGTGGGCATTGACGTTGGACTGAAAAGCATCGCCGCCCTCTCCACAGGTGAGTGGATTGAAAACCCGCGCTGGCTGCACAGCAGCCTGGCGAGACTTCGCCGATTGCAGCGCCGTGCCAGCCGGCAGGTCACAGGCAGTCAGCGGCAGCATAAGACGTATCGGCAAATCGCAAGACTGCATGAGCGCATTACCAACCAGCGGATGGATTTTCTCCACAAGGTCAGCAGGCGTCTTGTGGATGAGTTCGACCTGATTGCAATTGAAGACCTGACACTCGCATTCATGAACCGAAACCCTCACCTTGCGCTTGCTTCGCACGATGCTGGGGTTGGCATACTCAGGCAGATGCTGGAATACAAGGCTGAAAGCGCTGGTATTCCGCTTGTTGCTGTGAACCCTGCCAACACCAGTCAGGTGTGCAGCGGATGCGGCAGCATTGTTCCAAAGGATTTGTCGGTTCGTGTTCATGCGTGTTCTCATTGCGGTCTTGTTCTTGACAGAGATGTCAATGCAGCTCGCAACATTCTGACTTTGGCTTTTCAAAACCCGCTTGGACGGAGCGGTCAGGCGGTAACGTGGGCGGCTGCGCCGTGCGTTGCCTGAGAAGCCGCAGCCTTTAGGCTGCGGAGAACGTCACTTTTATTGTATAATCTCCACCAGAGAACAATAAAATCCTAAGATCGCAATGTAACTTTGAAAGGCAACAAGATGCCCAATCGATCAATGGACTGGTTCGCACAAGCTGCACGGGATCTGGAACAGGCGATAGGCTCAATGAGAGCCGGTCGCCATGAATGGGCATGCTTTGCGGCCCACCAAGCAGCCGAAAAAGCCGTCAAAGCTCTACATTTACACTATCAACAGGAAGCATGGGGTCATGTCATTTCACGTCTCTTATCGGAATTACCTGTCTCCACTAACGTTTTACCAGAGTTAATCGAAAAAGCGCGGGTGCTTGATAATTTTTATATACCTGCCCGCTATCCCAATAGTCATCCTGAAGGCGCTCCTTTCCAACACTATGGAACATTGCAAAGCGAACAGGCAGTCCAATATGCCAGTGAGATCCTTGAATTCGTCCGTTCTAAAATGGCCTGATGCTCAGCTTGTCGATCAGGCTGTTCGTGCCTGGGCTTACAAGCTTGGCAAAAGTCATCCACAGATTTTAAAAATTGGCTATATCGGTTCTTACGCTCGTGGCGATTGGGGTGTCGGAAGCGATGTGGATATTTTGATATTGGTGTCCCATTCAGGGCAGCACTTCGAACAACGAACTAGTGAGTGGGATGCAAGCGCCTTACCAGTACCAGCGGATATATTGGTGTACACCCTTGAAGAGTGGCAACACATGTTAGCAGGAGGACGCTTTTCTCAGACAGTGGCTCGGGAAGCTGTATGGATTTTTGAGCGCACAAAAAGCGAGGAGTTTGATACTGGCGTACAAGTAGGGGGAACATAGCGACATGGAAAAACCCATGCCGTTATATGAAGTACATGGTTCTCATTATCAGATAGGATGTCAAATTGGAGAAGCCGCGCGTTCGCAAGTGCGGCACAGCCTCGATACCGCGCGTAACTTACTGGCTGAAGCTTTTGAGGAACTCCATTTGAGTTGGGAAATGGCACGTATTCTGGTGCTTGAGCATATTGCCTCTGCTCGAGCCTACTACCCGCAGTATGTCGAGGAAATGCAGGGTATCGCCGATGGTAGTCGGCACTCCTTTGAGGACATCGCTGTGTTGAACATGCTTGATACGTTAATGGAGTATCCACCACAGTTCATGCACTGCACCAGTCTGGCTGTAAGCCCAGAGCGCAGCGCAAACGGGCATGTATTAGTGGCTCACAACGAAGATTGGATTCCAGAAGATGAACAAGACTTCTACTTGGTGCGGGCGCGTCCTTCAGACGAACCCGTTTTCTTAGGCATAGGATATGGTGGCACATTGCCGATCATTGGGCTCAATGGTTGCGGTCTTGCGTCCTGTTGCCAGACAGCCTATCCTGGAGATGCGCAAGCAGGTGTCCCTCCAGTTATTTTAGCGCGGGCAACCTTAGCAGCGCGTTCACCGGGAGAGGCGATTAAGAGATTGCTCGTGCAGCCGCGAACCCCAGGATACAACCATTTATTTGCTCACGAAAGCGGCGAACTGCATTGTGTTGAGGTTTCATCCCAGCATTTTGCGATTTTAGGTGCTTCAGATGGCTATACCGTGCATACTAATCATTACACAGACTATCTCATGCGCCCACTCGAGCGTAACCCAGCCGAGTTGATTCGTTCCCACATGCGATACCATCGCGCACTTCGCTTACTGAAATTGACCCCATTCCACACCATAGACAGCCTTAAAGCCATTTTACGAGACCACTTGAACATGCCGCATTCCATTTGTAACCACGCTATGGATGGTGACCCAATCGAGCGTGAAAAAACGGTGTCTTCGCTGATCATAGATCTAACAGAACGCAGACTACATCTTGCCTGGGGTTGTCCATGCGAAACGCCGTACGTAGTGTATGAGCTGGAAGAATGAGTTAGCCGAGGCTTGTAAAACACCTTGCTCATACAATCAACAAGATCGGGTTCTTTAAGTGTAGCTACAAACTGCTGCTGTACAACAAATTCTTTTACAGCACAGGTCAACCCAGCCATCGTAGATTAAAACTTTTTCGTTAATCGCGCCAGTCAATTTACCTGAAAAAGTTTAGCAATATTGAAAACGATTTTCATAGTATAATTATTATTGTGCCAACAGCTTCACCTATAATCCACGAATGGATCGAGAGATTGCAGGCTTCCGGATATCGGGCAACTGCTACGCGGCAGACGATTGTTGAATTATTGGTCTCCTCTTCTCGCGCATTGAGTCCAATTGAAATCTATGACTTGGGGCGTAAAGAATATTCCGCGCTGGGTCTGGTGACTGTGTACCGCACATTGGAACGATTGGAAGAATTGGGGCTGGTGCAACGCGTTCACATGACGGATGGCTGCCACCGCTATCTGCGCGCACCACAAGGACATCAACATCTCCTGCTATGCACCCAATGTGGTCAGATAGAGATATTCGCCGGCGATGATCTGAGCAAACTCACCGAGCGAGTCGAACAAGCGACCGGCTATCATATTCAAGACCACTGGCTGCAACTTTTCGGAACATGCCCACAATGTTATCTTAAGTAAAATAACGTGAATTCGGGTTAGGCGGGCAAGGGCAGGTACTCGTCCAAGCCCAAAGACGGTTTTGATGGACGGCGGCAGTAAGCAATCAAGCCGCACAGCACATTTACAAAGAAGTTGATGATACTGCGATGGC
>DAOTYY010000081.1:0-18443 GCA_034434695.1 Anaerolineaceae bacterium | reverse complement strand
TTTGCAAAAATCATCGACATCACAGAATAAAACGAGTAAACTGTCCATTGAGGGTCTCCTGGGGTTTCAACTGTTGTTGTGGTAACAAAAGTTTACTCCCTTTTGGAGATCCTCTCCTTATCCCGAACTCACGTTGTTTTACAATTTTGATGGTCGTGGGCCAAGAATCGCCTCTCCAACACGGATATACGTCGCACCTTCTTGAATTGCGATTGGATAATCCACACTGGTCCCCATTGATAAATCTTCCCAGCTAACATCAGGAAAATGATGAGCGAGGTAATCTCTCAACGTTCGCAAACGTGAAAAATAAGGCCTGACTTGCTCTGGATTTTGGAATAGTGGAGGCATAGTCATCAGCCCCCTTATCTGGAGACCCGGTAAAGCAACGATTCTCTCTAGTTCTGGAAGTAAGGTGTCCCACCTTGATTCATCCCAAGCATGCCATCCATACTTACTCTCTTCGCCGCTTACGTTGAACTGCAGCAATACTGGTAATACCCTGTTAGCCTGTTGACACAGTAAAGACAGTTTTTGCGCCAAGTGCAAACTATCCAGCGAATGCAACATATCAAAAAGCTCCACAACAATTTTTGATTTTCTGCTTTGTAAATGTCCGATCATGTGCCATTCGACATTAGCTGCTTTAATTGCCCAAATTTTTTCTCGTGCTTCCTCTGGATAGTTCTCCCCCAAGCATGTTGCGCCGGCACTAATTGCTGCCTGTACCACCTCAAGAGGCTGCGCTTTGGTCACAACGACAGTGGTAATCTCGCGGGGATTTCTCCCACATTGGGTTGCAATGCGGGAAACATTCTCCCTGAAGCGATCCATCTTTTCGCGAATAATTGTCCCCAGATCAATCATAAAGCTTACCGCAATGCGATGACGGCGCCAAACCGTCCCGTTTTACCGTTCTCGCCTCGATGCGAGTACCAGTCATCAGTGTGACAAGCCGTACAGATACCTGCGACTTCAATATTTTTCACTCCACTCTCTTCCAGAATCATACGGTTCGCCTGCCACAAATCAAAGTATACACGAGAATCCCGATGAAGAAGTACTGCTGAAGCACCAGAATTAAAAGCTCGCTGGACCGCACTGATGACATCCGAGCCTATTTCATAATGATCTGGTCCGATGGATGGACCAATACCAGCCAGAATATTTTTAGGGTCCGAGCCATATTCTCGGCACATCGTCTCCACAGCAGCAGAAGCAATTTTCTTTACGGTTCCCCGCCACCCAGCATGAACAATACCAACTACGCGGCGATTCGGGTCATAAAGGAAAATTGGCACACAATCCGCAAACCGCATTAGAAGAGTAACCTCAGCACGACTTGTAATAATTGCATCCGCTTTTTTGTGCGGAGCATCCAGCCGACGAGCCTCATAGGTACAAAGAACATCTCCGCTGTGTACCTGCCACACATCAAACAAAGAAGATACTGGGCGATTGATAGCTTTAAAGATTCGTTCCCGGTTTTCTATCACGTTTTCTCGACTGTCGCCTAGATTACCGCCTAGATTCAGCGTGTTCCAGGGAGACGGACTAACTCCCCCGCAGCGAGTAAAAATTGCCTGAATCAGGTGTTGACAATCGAGAGTCTCAAAGTAATAATAACGTAGTCCACCAGTCTCTTTAAAAGGCATCTATTCTCTCTCTTGTTATACCAGTAGTCTGTTTGATTTTTTCAAACTTTCGCTTCAACATTTGATGTGTCTCCAGCATAGATTCCTCAATCAAAGGGAAAAGATACCATGCTGTCATCCAACCGAAAATACCACCAGTGATCAGGCGCAGCATAGGCGTGCTTTCTCGAATAACCACCCAGCCTGGCATGATACTGCGCATTAATCCCGGAAGCTGGGAGAGACCATCTAAGCCAATGGGAACCAATCCTGCAATCCATAAATACCAAGGAATCTGCTTGATTCTCCTTCCTAATGCAGAGAAAAACAGACCAAAGAGCAGTATTGCCCCATAAATCGCCACATCGCGCTGACATAAAGCCACTTTATAACCCAATCTTTCATTCCCAATAAACCGACGCGCTTCGATAAGATTAATGGATTGACTTCCAGTAACCTCTTCATAAGTTAAGACATCATCAATATGAGCAAGTTCGCGTGGATAATATAACTGCTCCCCAAATAGAAAAAAGGAACGGAAAGCAAGTTGATGACAAAGGGGACTGTAAACAGTGTAAATCACTCTAGCCGGCATCTCAGCCCCCACCTTCATCAACAATGGTGCCAAAAAAGGTATACCCACATATAAAAACACCAAAAAATTAATCAGCAACATGTAGTACCTGGTGAACCAAAGGGAAAAACGGTCAGTCCGACTAAACACCGCCCCCCTTTCTACTCGACGTTGATATCGCTTGTCTCCAGTTTGTTCGAGCTGAGTTACGCGATCCTGAGCTGCCATTAGAGCGACCTGCAAATCCACGCGCCTAATTGCTCCCTCCAAGCGGTACGGACCAATTTCAACCACCGGCTCTTTCTGAAAACCCACCTGTCTATTGGAATAGTGCTCTATATCTAACACAACCACGTGATGAGGAACGATCTCTCTGAGCGATTGTAAATCCTCAAGAATTTGTTGGGCAATCTTATCTTCGCTCTTGCAAAAAAGTGTAACGGTAATCATTTAAGTAATCCTGTTCTTATAAAATATACTTATACACTTCTCACTCAAGTGAGAATTTAAAGACCCAAATCAATAAAAGTTCCCAGACTTGCCAACTTTTGAAACGCTCCAAGGGTTAGCATTACCCCCACAATGATTAACAGCATTCCCATTATAACTTCAATAGTATGAGTAACAGACTGATAACGGCGCAGTAAATCAGCAATCCAGTTAATTCCTAAAGCAGCAACCAGGAATGGGATTGCCAACCCTGCTGAATAGGCAGATAACAACCAAAAACCTAACTTAATACTTCCTCCATTTAGAGCAAGCATTAAAATAGCGCCCAATACCGGCCCCACACAAGGCGACCAGCCTGCCGAGAAAAAAATCCCCATCACAAAAGAAATCAGATAACCACGTTGTTTTCTCCAAGATGAGTGAAGGCGCAAATCATAATCCAAAAACGGAATGTGCAACAATCCAGTCATATGAAGACCAAAAAGAATAACAATAATCCCCCCAACTTTTGCAATCACTGTACGAAAAGAATACAGAAAACCACCCAGCACTGCGGCACCCATTCCCAATGTCACGAAAACAATACTAAAACCAACCACAAATGCTAACCCATACAAAAACGCCTCCCAACGAGATTGTATCTCGATGCCTTTGGCTGTAACAGAAAACCCGCTCAGATAACCAATATATGCTGGAACCAAAGGAAGGACACAGGGTGACAGAAAAGATGTCAGCCCGGCAACAAAAGCCACTCCAACACCAAATTCAATCATTCTTTAACCTTAAGAGGCGATCACGCTGACCACTGTTCCCCCAGGTCCAGAAAGATCAATATTGCCCGGATCATAGGGTACATAGGGTAATGCCCAGCGAAAAACCCATTTTGCATCTTCAGGTGTAGCATTCACACACCCGTGTGAACGAGGCACACCAAAATCATTATGCCAGAAAGTGGAATGGATTGCCGCTCCGTCCGGATCAAAAAGCGTTGTCCAAGCAATCCCTGGCGTATCCCACCCTGCACCAGTTGAACCGCCAGCCATATGAATAGAAATAGATTTTCTCCATGGTAGATGCTCACCCACAGGCGTCGCATATTTATCCACCGGGTTGCCCTGATAATCATACTTTCCACCCGATGAAATACGACAAAAGTAAACCTCGGTTTTACCCTCAAAGCAGGATAATGTTTGATAATTCAAGTCCACCACAATTCGCTTATCGGTTATATCTGGATGAATGGGACTCAGCTCTTCTTGTGTGATCGGGCGAAACGCCTCAGCCAATGCCCAGTAAGTATCGCCGCAATTTCCATATTTTTCATTCACGCGATATAAAACCTGACCTTCAGCATTTGTGCGAATATCATCAATCCACAATACCTGACTGTAATATAAACGTGGTTGAGGCACAGAGCGTAGCCATTCTGAACACGGCGGTTTTTCTGGATAAATATCCACATAAGGAACCGTTACTTCAGCCCACATTCCACGTCCCAAACTGGTTTCCGGCAGCACATCAACTGGGGGGTTCGGACGATTATACACAGGTTGAATATAAGGCGCGTAAAGATATCCTTCTGGCGTTTCCACCCATCTGCGGCTAACGCTTCTCGCTTCACCGATCACCTCGCGCAGCCAAATCACAACGGTATCTTCATAAACCCTTTTTACGGTTGGGCTGTTAGAAGTCGGCCTAAGCTTCATCTCAATCCAGCCGCCAGTACAATTCCTTCCTAAACGTTCAGCTTCTGGCCAATCGGAAAGGAGCCAATTCCATTTCAACCACGGCTGGGTTAACAAAGCCCCAAAACTGAAAACCCCAAGTTTCAAGAAATCTCGTCTGGAAATCATGTATCAACCCGTAATTGGATAGTTCCTATACGATTATATTCGACTATTTATAATCCGAGCAAGTGACCCGTCAGCACTGCCGCCACAGTCACAGTAATATTGTCAATATCCTGAAATGGCAACGACTCAATCAGAGTACCGACAAAAGCAATGATAGTGATACGAAGCAGATAACCTCCAAATGGACCAGAAAAATGCCCTACCGCCAGATAGATAACGGTCACAATAATCGCAAAGAGCCAGCCACCCAACAACATACCAAATGACCCAAGCCAGCTCTTACGTTTAGACCAGGGCAGTTTTCCATTTGATTGAACGCGACGTCCCAAAATATCTGCTAATGCATCACCACCACACATCAACATCAAAGCAACGATGCCTATTAAACTATCTCGCCAGTAAACGATCGTCAAAACAACAAATACTATCCCATAATAGAGGGGTCCTCGCAGAATCTCACGGCGATCGCCGGTCCTGGACATTGCATCCACTGCAGCCTGATCCTTAATAATTCCTAACCCCACCATTACGAACTGAGCAGTAATAGCGAAAGGAATTAATGCTGCCAGGTATCTGGAGAATTGAGATTCGGGGAATAAAAGCCAACACAAGACAAAAATTGGCCCAGTACCCATGTGAATAATTTTTCTAGACAGGGTTGCGCTAATCCAGCCCCGGCTGGCAAGAAAATCATTCAGTCGAAGCCATGATAACGCCAACGCAAACGTAACGATAAAAGCCAACCAGATGTTCATTGTAAAGTGAGTTTCTCCTCAAGTTTGCTAGCGAACGCGTTGCTCCCTTTCAATTTCGCGCTCAACATCGCGTCGGGCAATCTCTGACCTCTTATCATATAGCTTTTTACCTTTTGCGATTGCAATCTCCACTTTCGCAAGTGAGCCCTTGATATATATACGCACCGGGATAACTGTGACACCTTTCTGGCGCACCGCATTCCACAACTGCCGAAGCTCGCGTCGATGCAATAACAGTCGCCTTGGGCGTTTTGGGTCATGATTGGTATAACTAGCAGGATCATATGGAGCAATATGGGCGTTGACCAGCCAGGCTTCTCTTCCCTCTAGCCGAACATAAGCCTCCGCTAGACTCACCTGTCCTTTGCGGATTGACTTGATCTCGCTCCCTTGTAAAGCAATGCCTGCTTCGAAGCGCTCAAGCAAGAAATATTCAAAATTAGCTTTACGATTTGTAGCTACAACTTTGATTGTCATTGCTTGAATTTTAGCATAATCCTCACTCCAAAGCACTTGATTTGAGACAATCTTATAATATAACCACTATCCCCGTAAAGAGCAATTTGTTATAATCAGCTTACCTCAAGAAAAAACATCGAGGAATACTCTCATGAAAACGATAGCTGTAGCACTCGGGGGTGGTGGTACAAGAGGATTTACACACATCGGCGTCCTGCGCAGTCTTGAACGGGCTGGTTTCAGTATCCAAGCAATTGCTGGAACCAGCGCCGGTGGACTGGTTGGTGCCCTATATGCAGCCGGGTATTCACCCTCCGATATGGAACAAGTCATTCGAAATGTTGACCAGAGCAGGCTTTTCAAACGAGACTCCCATGAGGGCCCTGCTCTGTTAGGACTACATGGTATCACCGAAATCTTGCTGCCTTTGCTCGGTGCTAGAACTTTTGATCAGCTAAAGATTCGATTCGCTTGTACAGCAGTGGATGTGATTACCGCTCAAGAATATGTCCTTAGTCAGGGTACTGTCCTTGACGCTGTCTTAGCCACCATTGCTGTCCCGGGAATTTTTCCTCCACGCGAGTATGGTGAAGCATTGCTCGTGGATGGTGGAGTATTGAACCCGGTTCCGGTGTCTGTGGCAAGGTGGCTTGCCCCAACACTGCCAGTTGTAGCTGTATGTCTTTCAGCACCACCCGAAAAATGGAAACACATTCCTAATTTAGAGCTACCACCAATCAACCCTCTTGCTACACCACTTTTGAAAACTTTTCAGCAATTACGTATCGGCAAGGCTTTTCATATATTCTTAAAGTCTATGGATACCACATCAAGAATGCTGGCTGAATTGCGACTACAGATAGATCAACCAGACGTTTTGATCCGCCCGGATGTGGAACATTTCAGCTTTCTTGACCGTGTTGACCCTGATGAACTCATTCGCATTGGAGAAATCACAACTTCAGCGGCTATACCTCAAATTGAACAATGCCTCGCTCCAATACAGCGTGCACGTCGCCGAATCAGGCTTGCATTAGGAATAGCAAATACCAATCAGCGTATAACAAATAACATCGCTGTAAAACCAAGATGAGTCGTGACCTCAGGCAATATGCTCGACAAACTACAGTCCGCTTGATTGCAGGGGGATTGATTTTGCTGATCCTGGTTGGAGATGGTTTAATCTATCTGATTTATGGCCCTGGTGCAGCTTTATCTGGACTGATCTGTATTGGTATTGGTCTGATACCACCAATATTGATTATCAGCCTTCTCGCTTTGCTTGATTGGATTACTCGCCACGCCCGACCAGAATGATTTCGAAGTATTGCTGACACATAAAACCCCGAACCTAGCGGCTTTGAGCAAATGTGAAGATACCTATAATGATACCCACCACTGCAATACTAACAATAATCAGCCCCATGGGTATTCCACCGGGTGTTCCCGTTGTTGGATTGGGAGGAAACGTTGGTATGGACAATGGCGGAGGCTGAGTGAATGTTGGCAATCGGGTCGGTGCAACAGTTACGACAAATTGAGCAGCTAACGTTGGATCAATAGTAGAAGTCAATAGAGGCGTTGGTGTTGGAGGTGCCTCAACAATTGGTAACTCCCCTGGCGTCAAATTAACCAGAGGAGCATAGACCCATGCAGTACCCGAAGGAACCCCCGGGTACTCAATCAATATCCACTCACCACCTGCTGAGCGCCCTTTTGCTGGAGCCTGTTGACCGACAAGGAGAACACCCACTTTATCATAAAAGGTACCAGGACCAGAACGAACATTAATTTGCTGTTGATCGGCATCCGGACGAACCGTTATCATTGGACCGCTTGGTGAACTTGTGACCGTTGGGATATCTACGGTTGGCGCTTGCGCCATCACATTTGCATGAATCGGATAAACTACCCCAAACACCGAAGCAATTCCACTTGCTAGAATTATCATAAAGATAAAATTAAACTTTCGGATCATCAAAAAAACCTCACTCATTCAGTCGTTTTGTGATTATAATCGAAACCATGGAAGAACGAATCTATCACGGACAGATTAAACCATATGACTTTGCCAGAGACCTAATCGCCCATTTCAATCGTGGCAATTTGCGCGCCCAACAAATTGGCGAAGACGAGAAAATTGTTGTGCAAATCGCTACTTCCCAAATGGCTCGTTCTGGGGGGCATACTGCTTTGACCGTCCATATCCAAAGTGTTGAAGACGGGGTTTCCGTTCGGCTGGGTCAACAAGCGTGGTTTGGCGTGGCTGCTAGTCTCGGAATGACTGCTCTCGCTGTACTTCGTAATCCTTTGAGTCTTTTAGGACGTCTGGATGATATAGCCCAAGATATTGAATCCTTACAACTTTCAGAAAAAATCTGGCAGGTTGTTGACGGTACTGCCCGTTCTCTTGGAATCACGCAAGAGCTATCAGAAAGACTGAAAAGGGTCACTTGCAGTTACTGTGGCATCGCCAACCCAATTGGAGACCCAAGCTGTATTGCCTGCGGAGCGCCATTAGGTAGCGAGCAGCCTGAAACCTGTAAAAAATGTGGTTTTGTCATCAAAAAAGACGAATGCATCTGTCCAAACTGTGGTCAACCTTTGTGAACAACTTATTCACAAGATGTAGGATTACGCCAGCAATGGCCATCTCTACCAATGAATTCATCTGCGCCAGGTGGTCCCCATGTTCCAGCTTCATATACAGGTAAGTTGCGCAAATTTTGTGACTTCCATGCGTTCAAAATACCATCTGTAAAAGCCCATTGTGCGCGAACCTCATCACTGCGCGTGAAAAGCGTAGCGTCCCCGACCAGGCAATCTTGAAGCAAACGGACATATGCCTCCGGGGGCTTATTTCCAAATGACTCTGCATAATTGAATTTCATCATCACTGGTAAAACCTGGTTTTGAAAACCTGGTTTCTTCGCGCCAAAAGTCAGGGTTATACCCTCGTCCGGCTGAATATTTAAAACCAAAATGTTCGGCGCGTCACCCGCCATATCATGCCGATTAAACAGCGACAAGGGTGCTTGCTTGAATTGAATGGCAATTTCAGTCACTCTAGATGCCAACCGCTTGCCAGAACGAACATAAAAAGGCACCCCCGCCCAACGCCAATTATCTACAAACACACGAGCTGCCATATATGTCTCTGTAATCGAGTCGCTTCTAACGCCCGGCTCGTCCTTATAACCAATGACACGTTTACCATCCACCATCCCAGATACGTATTGTGCGCGATAGGTGTTGGCGATAGCATCTATTCCAGTCAAGGGACGTAAAGCATGTAATACCTTGACTTTCTCATCACGGACGGAGTCAGCCGTAAAAGTTACGGGAGACTCCATAGCAGTTAATGTTAACAATTGCAGTAAGTGATTCTGAAATACATCCCTAATGACGCCTGCCGATTCATAATATCCGGCACGCGTCCCAATGCCCTGCGTCTCTGAAACGGTAATTTGTACATGATCTACGTATTTATGATTCCACAAGGGTTCAAAAATACCGTTGGCAAAGCGAAAAACGAGGATATTCTGTACCGTTTCTTTGCCCAAATAATGGTCAATACGGTAAATCTGTTTCTCTGTAAATACCTGATGAATTTCTTTTTCCAGTTCATTGGCAGACTCCAGGTCCCTTCCGTAAGGCTTTTCAACCACAATGCGTGTCCACCCCCCGCATCCGTGCCCCAAGCCACTAGCGCCAATGTTACGAATCACTTCCAGATAGTTTTCTGGAGGAGTTGCCAGGTAAAACAACAGATTTTGCGCTTGTAAATCTTGTAAACAAGCCCCCAATCTTTGGTAACCGCCAAGATCATCAAAAGTAGACCTGATATACCGCGCGTTCTTTAATAGCTGGTCCAAACTATTACTTTCAAGAGGTAAATCAGGTGCAAATTCCATGATGGAGTTTCTGATTAGGTCTCGCAACGTGTCATCACTCCAATCCCGCCGGGCAAAACCAATGATAAATAAAGGGAATACTAACTGCCCCGAGATCATCAGCTCATATAACGCTGGGATCAACTTGCGTTTCGTCAAATCACCAGTAACTCCAAAAATGACAAAGGCTGTACCTGCACTTGAACCATCCATATCATTCATTGTAAACCTCTAAATTAATTGGGTTGCCCAAAACCACGATAGCTCTCAACTTTATCGCATTATCATAATCGTGACCATTGGTTATACACATTCTCTGGATATAATAATAACTTAAGGAGTCAATACATGGAGCAAATGAATCCGTCAATAACAGATGTGCTCGGTATAAAAGTGGGGCATGCACAAAACGATGATGCTCTGACAGGTTGTACAGTAATTATATGTGAAAAGGGTGCTACTGGCGGAATCGATCAACGCGGTGGCGCGCCGGGCACACGGGAAACCGACTTAATGCGCCCAATGCATCTGGTTGATAAAGTTCATGCCATTTTGCTTGCTGGTGGTTCAGCCTTTGGACTGGATGCGGCTACTGGTGTCATGAAATACCTTGAAGAAAGAAAAATTGGCTTTAATACCGGTGTGGCTTACGTCCCTATCGTAGCTGGCGCGGTCATTTTCGACCTGGCAATAGGCAATTCCAACATTCGGCCAGATGCAGCAATGGGGTATAAAGCCTGTCAGAATGCCTCCTCTCTCCCACCGCAACAGGGTAATGCAGGTGCAGGAAGCGGGGCTACCGTTGGCAAAATTCTTGGCATGGAGTACGCTACCAAATCTGGCATTGGAACTTTCAGCATTCGAATTGGGAATCTGGTTGTTGGTGCAATTATGGTAGTCAACGCTTTGGGCGATGTTGTTGAGCCTGACACGGGAAAAATTATCGCCGGGGTATGGCAGAGAGACGACAAACAAAAAAGGTACTTCGCAGATACCCTGCGCATTATGCAGTCTATGCAAGGACAAGATGCTCTCAAATTTGCCAGCACCGAGAACACAGTCATTGGTGTAGTTGCCACAAATGCCCGGTTGAACAAAGAGCAGGCAAATAAAGTTGCCCAAATGGCACAGGATGGGATCGCTCTCGCAGTACGCCCCGCCCATACAATGCTTGATGGTGATACCATCTTTGCGCTTGCCACAAACAGAGTCAAGGCGGATGTTAATATTGTGGGTGCCTTCGCCGCACAGGCTGTTGCAAATGCGATCGTTACAGCGGTTAGGTCATCACAACCAGTCGCCGGCTTACCTGCAGCAAATAGCTTATGAAACAACAACCAGTATCCGAACATCCACTACGTATCTTCTCAGGATCAGCACACCCTCAGCTGGCAGTTGAGGTAGCGTCATTACTTGGGGTTAGACTTGGTAAATCTACTACTCGACACCTCCCAGATTCAGAGATTCATGTCACGATAGATGAAGTCGTCCGCAAGCAGGATATCTTTATACTTCAACCTTGCTGTGCACCGGTCAATGATAACTTAATAGAGTTATTGTTGTATCTTGATGCTTTCAGAAGAGCCAGTGCCCATAGCGTGACCTCGGTCATTCCCTATTTTCCATACGCACGACAGGATCGTATGGCAAAAGGGAGAGAAGCAATCAGTGCAAGAGTTGTAGCTAACCTGCTCGAATGTGAGGGGGCAGGACGTGTTATCTTTGTAGACATACACAATCCGGCTATACAGGGATTCTTCAATATTCCCGTTGACCCTCTGACTGCCATACCAGTGCTTGCAGACTATTTTCGCAAACCTGAATTTGAAAATTC
This sequence comes from Anaerolineaceae bacterium, assembly GCA_034434695.1. GTDB lineage: Bacteria > Chloroflexota > Anaerolineae > Anaerolineales > Anaerolineaceae > DYEC01. The sequence goes on along the minus strand of DAOTYY010000081.1, from coordinate 6,991 downwards.
AGCCATCGTCAGCCCTGATGTCGGCAGAGCAAGCATGGCAGCAAAATATGCCGAGTACCTTAACCTCCCACTTGTGATCATGCACAAGAGAAGAACAAGTTTTCGCGAAACAAAAGTCACCCACATTGTTGGAGAAATTATGGGACGAAGACCAATCATAATTGATGACTTGATCGCCAGCGGCAGTGTCCTGAACCAAATTGACGCGTTATATCAGGAAGGTGCTGAAGGAAGAGCATTTTTTGCTGTTACCCATCCGGTATTGCTTCCCAATGCGTTAAAATTGTTAATGGATGAAGATCGTATCGAAAAGCTCGTCGTCACCAATACCATCCCCCTCCCGCCCGAAAAATTAACCTCCAAAATAGAGGTGCTATCCATTGCCCCCCTCCTGGCAGATATTATCCAGGAAGTCTATCGTGGAGAAAGCATATCAGACAGACTGGTATTGTCGTAAAATAATAATCAAATTGCTCATTATTCCACTTTCATTCACAAATCCCATCTCTAGAAAGGACAGCTCATGATCAAAATAGTTGCAGATACAACCTCTGGTATTCCCCCAGAAAAAGCCCGAGAACTTGGTATAGCCTATATCCCGCAAATCATTATCTTTGGCGACGAAGCCTATCGAGATGACACCGAAATAGATAACGTGACTTTCTTACAAAAACTACGCTCATCTCCTGTACTACCCAAAACAGCCGCTCCACAACCACTGCTCTATACCCCCATCTACCAGGAATTTGGGCAAAAAGGTAACACTATTGTCGTCATTTGCCCATCGGCAGAAGTCAGCGGTACTGTCCGGAGCGCCACCATCGCTGCACAGGACTTTCCTGAAGCCGACATCCGGATTCTGGACACCCGAACCATTGGGGCAGGTCTGGCATCTCTTGTTCTCAAAGCAGTTGAATGGGTAAATCAAGGAATGGGTGCGGACGAACTGGTTCAAAAAATTATGGAAATGTCCGCCCGTGAAAAAGTATATTTCCTTGTGGACACGCTTGAATACCTTCACAAAGGCGGCAGAATCGGTGGTGCTCAGAAACTGGTGGGCGGTATCTTACAAGTCAAACCCATTCTTACCCTTAAGAATGGACGAGCAGAAGCTGCTGAAAGTCAACGCACCAAGCAACGTGCTGTGGCACGTTTGAAGGAACTGGTCATAACTGACTATCCTAAGGATCGGAATGGCTACCTAAGCATCATGCATGGTGGTGTAGAAGAGGAAGCCATCGCTCTGGCAAAAGACCTTGCGGCTCAATTAAATATGAAACCAGAAAATATCCCGATTTATTTCCTGCCCCCCGCCATTCTGGTACACGCTGGTCCTGGAGTATTGGGAGTGAGCTTTTTTACGTAAAAATGATCAGATTTTTACACTGAAAACTGGCTGTAAGTTAAAGCGACTCCATTAGAATTGCTTTCATCTCCTCAGTGGTCAGCTCAATGGGATTAGCCTGCATACTGCTGGAGACACGAGCTTTCTCGACAATTTCCGTTATATGAGCTTGCTTAATGCCATAGACAGAAAGAGCAGGTATATTCAGTTCCTCGCATAAATCATCCAGAAAACGTACGCTATCTTCAATGACAGCGCTCTCGCTGTTTAAGAGAAGTCGAGCTATCTCACGATAGCGGTCAAGCACTGGACTATCAGGTTGACGGCTTCTTAATGCCTTAACGTTCCAGTTTACAACGCGGGGCAACAACTTTGCGCAAACTGCGCCATGGGGCGCCGAGAACATTCCGCCAATTGGGCCGGCAAATCCGTGTACAGCGCCCAAGCCGCCATTTGCTAGAGCCAGCCCACCCAACAAGCTAACCCAGGACATTTTTTCTCTGGCTTCATAGTCTTCGCCATGATGATAGACTTGCTTAAGCGCTTCTGCTGCGTAACGAATTCCTTCGCGACAGAATAAATCGGTCATCCAGGTTGCTTTTTTCGAAACAAACGGCTCAACCAATTGGCACAGTGCATCCATTCCCGTTGAAGCTGTGACATTTGGCGGTACAGTCAGGGTGAACTCTGGATCAACAATTGCTAACTTTGCCAGCATTAAGGGGCTACGCAAACTTACTTTAACTTGCCTGGATGGTACCACAAGCACAGCATTACGGGTTACTTCGCTACCTGTACCTGAAGTCGTAGGAATCGCAATAAATGGGGCAGGAGAACTGGACAACGGCTGGTTCTGACCAACTACCTCAAGATATAAAAGGGGGTCCCCAGGATTTGTTGCCAACGCCGCTATTGCTTTGGCAGCATCGAGAACACTGCCTCCGCCAAGCCCAATAACAAAATCACACGCTTCAGCATGATACTGGTGAATTCCCTCTAGAACCATGTCTACAGTAGGCTCACCTGAAACAGAAAATTGATGCCATGATATTCCTTTGGCTATAAGGAAAGGTGCCAGGCGCTCAAATGGTGTTAAATGCTTGCCCGTGACAATCAAAGGATGAGTACCAAAGGTTCTAGCCAGTTGTTCCAGTTCTCGGATAGCTCCCCGCCCAAAAATAATTCTGGTAGCAGTGGCAAACTCAAAACGCATAGCTTACTTCCATTCGGAATCGTTCGGAAAGAGATTGACATATTTTACACCCTTGCGCGGCTCTGCCATCATCTCGGACACAAGGTCTTTCCATTTCCTATAATGCTCGGTTTCGCGATGTTTCAACTGATCATCCGGTGTTCGATAAACCTCATTCAGAATAAAGCAATTTGGATCTTCAATCTCTTGCAAGATGTCAAAACGTACAATACCGGGCTCCTGAATACTGTTACGCCCGTTTTCAAGCGTGGCTTCAATAAACTGCTTCCGAAAGTCCGGCTTTACTTTCACATGAACCAGAACGATATGCATATTTGCCTCCTGTTTTGGTAATTTCTTAATATTTTACACAAATTAATGACCAGCAGGAAAAAAGTTGGAGGCATTATAATCAGCTTTAAAATAATGATTACCCAAGACACTCTTCCCATTAACATGAAAAACATCCTAATTTATGAAGATAGTGACCTCATCATTGTCAATAAACCAGCCGGACTTCGAACAATTAGAGATGGATATAATGCATTTCTGCCTTACTTGATTGGAGAATTGGAGAAAAACTATGGACAACTTTGGGTGGTTCACCGTCTGGATAAAGATACCAGTGGTCTTGTTGTTATCGCTCGCAATCCCCAATCCCACCGCGCTTTGAATCAACAATTTGAAAATCGGCAAGTAAAAAAGATTTATCATGCCCTGATAATTGGTAATCCCACTTGGGACAAAAAAACTGTCCAATCACCACTGCACGTGAATGGAGACCGACGCCATCGAACAACTATTGACCCAATACATGGCAAACCAGCCCGCACAGAGTTCGAGGTGCTCAAACGTTGGAATTATGTTTCCTTAGTCGCTGCAATACCATTTACTGGCTATACGCATCAAATTCGGGTACACTTATGGTCAGAAGGGTTTCCTATCCTTGCCGACCCATTATACAAAAAACGAGACGCCGAAAATCGCCCCCTTCAGCAACCCCTGATTCATCGTCTTGCGCTTCATGCCCTCAAAATCTCTTTCCAACACCCCGCTACAAATACTCCAATGAGCATTGAGGCTCCATACCCGCCCGATTTTCAGCGTGCCTTGCAATTCCTCGAACAACAAAAGCAAGACCGCGATTGATGATCATCGGTCTTGCTTTCGCAAGTTCACAATTCTCTCAGTTGTGATTGCGTTTTACTTGAACTGCGGCACTGGTCGTTTGCTTTGCATAAATGCCCATATGAAGCCGGCAACCAGCAATGCAACCACCAACCAGCCTACAATACCCAAATCCTGAAATTTAACAATAACGGGGGCAGCAAGTAAGCTGACCATATTTACCACTTTAATCATTGGATTCAAAGCGGGTCCAGCAGTATCTTTGAGTGGATCACCCACTGTATCACCAACCACACCAGCTTTGTGACGCTCCGAACCTTTCCCTGTATTAGCTTCTAGATTACGGGGTTCGTCCTCAATGGACTTTTTTGCATTGTCCCAAGCGCCACCAGCATTTGCCATAAACACCGCCAGCAACTGTCCGCTCAAAATCACTCCCGCCAGATAGCCACCTAATGCCTCAACCTGCAAGACCAAGCCAATAATCAGGGGCATTACAACTGAAATCGTTGCTAGTGGGATCAGCTCTTTTTGTGCTGACCGCGTCGAAATATCTACTACACGGGCATAATTCGGTTTTACCGTACCTTCCATAATGCCAGGGATACGGAATTGCTCGCGAACTTCTTCAACAATTTGTCCTGCAGCACGTGATACAGCACGAATCGAAAGAGAGCTGAACAGCCAGGGTAATGCCCCGCCCAAAAGAAATCCAATAAAAACTTTTGTATCAGAAGCGCGAATCGCATCCATTCTCGGCAATCCAAGCTGGATTTGCACGCGTCCAACATCGGTAATAAACGATGCGAACAAACTAACTGCGGCGATCACTGCAGAGGCAATTGCTATTCCCTTTGTAATAGCTTTAGTAGTGTTGCCTACCGCGTCCAAATCTGCCATGATCTGGCGGGCAGCCAGCGTTTCCGAGTCGGTCAAATCATGCCAGGACATCTCTCCAATGCCATTAGCGTTATCCGAGATTGGACCATAAGAGTCCATTGCAACGTTGTTGCCAGTATGACTCAACATTCCAATGCCAACCATCGAAACCGCATAAAGCACGTAGGTCGCCTGTTCGCCACCATAAAGCAGTAAAGCAAAGATAAAAGAGAGGGCAATCACAAACAAAGCCCAAACGCTTGACTCCATGCCAACAGACAAACCCGAAAGAATGGTTGTGGCTGGGCCTGTGTTCGTCGAGCGCACAATCTCCTGCACCGGAGCACGTTTTGTTGAAGTAAAGTAAGAGGTTAACGGATTGAAGGCTACAGCCAATCCTACGCCAATGGTGGTGAGCATCGCCAGACGCCAGTCATGCGCATAAAAAATAGCCAGCAGGAAAGACCAAAAAATCGTATTTACGCTCGAGACTTCATAAGAGCGGAACATTGCCTCTTCGGCATCATGAGCTCGCAAAAATTTAATTGGGAATCTCTCCCAAATTGGGACTGTAAACGTACCCAATATCGAACTCAAAACACCAATTGCACGTATAACCAGAGGATATACAATCCATTTCAGGTTTCCGTCAATTGCCAAAAGCGCCAATCCCAAAATCAGAGCTGACACAATGGTTACTTCATAGCTTTCGAAAATATCTGCAGCCATGCCAGCACAATCACCCACATTGTCACCAACCAAATCTGCAACGACAGCGGCATTACGCGGGTCATCTTCAGGAATGTCTTTCTCCACCTTACCAACCAAATCCGCACCAACATCTGCGGCTTTTGTATAGATACCGCCACCCACGCGCATAAATAATGCCAGCAAAGTGCCACCAAAACCAAAACCCAGCAATGCATCAGGAGCCGCTTTTCCAAAAACAATAAAAATCATCGTGCCGCCGAACAACCCTAAGCCGTCAGTTAACATACCGGTGATTGTGCCTGCATAATAGGCAATTGAGAGCGCTTCATTAAAGCCACGTCTGGCTGCCGATGCAGCGCGGACGCTGGCTTGAATCGCCATGCGCATACCTAACTGCCCAACTAGCAAGGAAAACGATGCTCCCATAATAAAAGCAATGGTGCGTCCTATAGCGACCACAATTTGAGCATTCTGCTCACCAAATTCCTCTGTCGCTTCATAACTTGGTGGAACAACATATACACTAAGGAAAAGCGCAACTGTCAACAGCGCGATCGCAGGAAGAATGGTCTTAAGCTGTCGTTGCAAGTAACTATCCGCCCCAATACGAATAGCTTCCCATACATCCTGCATCTTCTTACTACCTTTATCCTTGTTTAAGACATTTCCTCGTAAAAGCCAAGCGTAAAGCAGACTGAGGAAAGCAGTCACAACAACCAGGACAATTGCTATCTGCTCAAAATTATTTAAGCCATGCCTTGCCAGTCCAAGCAGATTCATTGTTCTAATTCCTCCTTGATCAAAATTTTATTAGGGGGTGAGATTAAAACCCCCTTATTTTACCTCAAATTATAAAATGCAAAAAGATTAGCATTTGATTAGAGTTTGTTGTTGTTATTGACTTTTGTCATTTATTTATTGTATAGTTTTATGCGGTCTGAACGGCGTTGTGTTCTGCAGTGGCTGTACAACACCCTTCAGCTTTTTGTTCTCTAGTGCAGGAATGATACGGGTATCACACTTAACAAAAAATTTTGGCAACCGCCAGGTTATTGACGATATCACCTTCAATGTCGGGAAGGGTGAGATTGTTGGCTTTCTCGGACCCAATGGCGCAGGCAAAACCACCACGATGCGCATCCTTACTACCTACCTGCCACCCACCTCTGGCAAGGTCGAAATCGGTGGATACGATATTTTTGATCATTCACTAGAAATCCGACAACTCATTGGATATTTACCCGAGACGGTTGCGCTCTATCCAGATATGACCGTCTTAGAATTTTTACAATTCATGGCAAAGCTCAGACACATTAACAACGCAAAAGCGCGCATTAACCAAGTTATTGAATTGGTCAAATTGGACGACCGCGTCAACGGCTACATCGGGAAACTCTCAAAAGGAATGTACCAACGGCTTGGACTCGCTCAAGCACTACTCCATGAACCAGAAGTGTTAATCCTCGATGAACCCACAATTGGTCTTGATCCCGCCCAGATCATTGAGGTAAGAAACCTTATACGTGAAATTGGGCGCGATCATACTGTATTGCTTTCTACCCATATCTTATCCGAAGCACAACAAATCTGCGATCGTGTATTAATCACTCACCTTACGCAGCCAATTGAACGGGATTGAGTTCCCGAAGAGCAGCGTAAGCCGATTGGATAGCGCGTACGTACAATTTTGATTTGAGAGCAAAGTGATTGAGTTTGGTGTTGCCTTTGAGCAGTTC
>DAOTYY010000080.1:0-22085 GCA_034434695.1 Anaerolineaceae bacterium | reverse complement strand
GACATACTTTCGCAATAAATTTCTTGAGAAACGGTGGAGACGTTTTTACACTGCAAGCAATTTTAGGGCATGAAACCTTGGATATGGTTCGTAGATACCTGGCAATTGCTCAAACAGATATAGATGGTGTACATCAGCGCGCCTCACCTGTAAAAGTCTGGGGGCTTTAATCCTCATAACCCGGAGGTCAGTGGTTCGAATCCACTCCCCGCTACTTGAGAGGACACCCGTTTCGGGTGTTTTATTTTTTTAGCTGCTTGAAGACACTCTTTATGATAAGATTATCCCACCCAACCTTTTGTCATTGATGAGGCTATATACAGTAGTGTGAGCGCTCACCGACTTTATCACGGAGGACGATGGACGAACAGACGGCTGTGCAACGCCTGAAAGCAGGCGACATCAGCGGGCTGGAGTTCCTGGTGCTGCACTACCAGGTGAAAGCTCTGCGCGTTGCAAACCTTATCACGCGCGACCTGTCACTGGCGGAGGATGTCGTACAGGATTGCTTTCTGCGCCTGATACGTTCCATCCAAAATTTTGATCATCACCGTCCCTTTGAGCCGTGGTTCATGCGCAGTGTTATCCATGCAGCAATGAAAGCCGCTCAGCAAAGCTCTCGAAACATCTACACTGAAAGCGAGACGGACGAAATCTGGTTCGAGAACCTGTTTGGACACGGGCAGTCCGCCGAGGCTGAAGTGGAAGCGCTTGAATTTCAACAGCAAGTGCTGGATGCCTTGCAAAAGCTCTCACCCCGTCAGCGTGCCGTTTTAGTGCAACGCTATTTTCTGGGTTGGAGCGAAAAAGAGATGGTGGTTGACCTCGGCATTGCGCCGGGAACTGTCAAGTGGTTATTGAATACCGCCCGCGCCCGTTTGCGCGCCCTATTGGAAAAAGGAGCGCAACGATGAATACTCGTGATGAGCGTTTGAAAACCGCCCTGCAAGCCATCGCCCGCCGTGAGGTAGCAGAAACGACCAATATCTGGCCGCAAATTGCGGCACGCCTCAAACAAAAGGAGATGGTTACAATGAAACCCAAACTAAAAATCCTCTGGACAGCATTGCTGGTTCTGCTAGGACTGGCACTGATCAGCGGAGTGGCATACGCCCTCTACAACTACTTCAAAGGTGATGCAGGGATGGAAGCGGTCAGTCAGGCAGGCATGGTGAGCGAGCTGAACAGCACTGCACTGCCCACTCCTCTGCCTACGATGACGCCCTTGCCCACCGCTGCCCCGCTGGGAACATCGCAGACTCTGCACGGTGTTACACTCACCTTGAAATGGGTTTATCTCGACGACATGTGGCAAGCAATTGGCTTCTTGGTCAGCGGTTTACCCGCCGATCAACGCCTTGGCATCCCGCAACTCAGTTTTGACAAGATTCAGCCCGAACAGTATAGCGGCGCCGCAATGGCACTCTACCCAACCGAGAACGGGCTGGAAGGCAAATACGTTGTTCACCAAATTGTGCGCAACCCGGAAACTTACATGGTCACTGACACACGAGTGGATGTCAACGTAGATATTCCCTTGCTGGATAAGAATGATCAGGTGTTGGGTGAATTCCGTTTTACAGCGCCGCAGGTTCTGGTAAATCAGGCGCCTTACGGCAGTGTGAACACCTACGCCGTGCGTGCCAATGGTGTGGAAATACGGCTGGAATGGGTGGCGCTAACGCCAAAGGAGACGCGCGCCAAACTGTGCCATGAGCAACCTTCTTCCGGGATGAACCTGCGGCTGGAACAAGCCGTTCTGTACCAGGCACAGAATGTTGACCAACTGTGGAACGTATCCGGTTCGAATGCTCAGCAGATAAACGAAGTGGATGCTGAGGGCAACTGGCGCTGCGGAGAAGTGGTCTTTCCGCCCGCAGCGCAAGATACTAGCGCTTTGCGGCTTGTAGTGAACACGCTCAAAGATGCCGGCGGTGCGGATATTCCAGGTGCGTGGGAATTTGTCTGGTCCACTCTGCCTCAACAAGTCGCTATTCCGGGCATCACCCCTCCGCTCGGCTCACAGACGAACGGTGAGGTTAAAGTGACCCTTTTGCAGGCTTATGCCGATGCATTGCGCGTAGCAGTAGTCTTTCGCATTGAAGGTGCACCAGCGAATCAATCTTTCGACCTCCAGCTGCTCGACAGCGAGGGCAAGCCCTTTAATATAAGTATGGGATTTGTGGCGAATGAAAACGACCCCAGTGTACATACTGTCTCGCTTAACTTTGCTGAACCTCCACTCCAGAAAGTGGATAGCAACATGTTCTCGCAAAGAGATCCGCTTGTCGGCGGGCGCTTTGTGGGAAAACTGAAGCTCATGACCAATCCATGGGATACGCAGGGCGGGCAGGTATTCACATTCGACCTGGACCTGCCAGCTTACCCGGCATTGATCGTCAACCCCGCTCAGTCCGTCATCTCCGAAGGGCTGGAAATGCGGCTGGAAAGGCTGGAAATCACCCCCTCCTTTACCAGAGCATTTCTTTGCTACCAGAAACCCAGCCAAGCAGATTGGATGCTTTCTTACGATAATATGGTTCTGCAAATTGGGCAAACGCAGGCGCATCTCAGCGACTACTCGCTATTGCTGGATGAAGATTACGGCCTACTGGAACGTCCCGAATGGGTAACCTTGGCGGGGAAGGCGCGTTGTGTAAAGGCTGGATTTGCCATTGGACATCACAACCAGCCCGAAACGCTTTTCCTGATGGTCAATGGGCTGGAACAGAGCACTCCAGAAGCCATCCCGGATGATCAGCTTCAAATGGCGCGTCAGAAACTGCGTCAGCAGGGGATCGAGATGGACTGGGTGACCTTTTCTGGCACCGGAGGCGGAGGCGCCGGGCCAAAAATCACCCAAAAGCCGGACGGAATGACAGATGAGGAAGTGCTAAAACGTTTCTATGAAGCTCTTGGTTACTACTACCCTGCCACTTGGACGTTTACCGTAAACATTACCCCGTAACAACGATACCTTCCCACCCTGCTTTGCGGGAACTACCCAATTGTCAAACTGCTGCTTTCGCAAGCATGTTTCACAACCGCAACAGCAGGGTGGGATTGCACCTTTCACCTTCTGCTTTCTCTCCTCTATAGAGTGATAGACATTTTTACCACACCGGCAGCCTATCAGCCCCTATTGAAGGCAGCACAACGGCTACTTTCCTAATATTACAACAGGGATTACCCCGTCCTGGCACTTGACGCCATTCGCGATCTGCGCCGCCACATCAGCCTGCGCTTGTCCCAATGGTTATGGAAACAGCAAAAGCAGGACACATCGCTATTTCGCCCACTTTTCGTCCACCTTTCCCTTTTCTGCCAACTCATGCAAAACCCTGTTCAAGACACCGCCTACCTGAAACGCCTCGATTTCTGCCTGCGTGTCCAGCCGGCAAATAACTTTGAATTCGAGCATACGGCAGTCTTCAGCAGCGCGCACGCTCACCTCACCGCGCGGACTCATTTGGTCCAATCCTTCGATGAAGTACACCTCGCGCCCGCTCAAGCCCAGATTCTCTATATTCTCACCCGGGCGGAACTGCAAGGGTAGAATCCCCATTCCCGCCAGATTGGAACGATGAATACGCTCAAATGATTCGGCAATCACCGCGCGCACGCCCAGTAACAGCGGGCCCTTGGCTGCCCAATCGCGGCTGGAACCGCTGCCATACTCCTTGCCCGCCAGAATAATCAGCGGCACACCTTCAGCCTGATAGCGCATCGCAGCTTCGTAAATACTCATCTGCTCGCCCTCCGGCAGGTGCAAAGTAAAGCCGCCTTCCACCCCAGGCACAAGTTTATTTTTCAGGCGGATGTTGGCAAATGTGCCGCGTACCATCACCTGATGGTTGCCGCGCCGCGCGCCGTATGAGTTAAAATCTGCCTCACTCACGCCCTTTTCCAGCAGATACCTGCCAGCAGGACTATTACGGGCAATCGAACCGGCTGGCGAGATATGATCGGTTGTTATCGAATCGCCAAAGACCGCCAGCGCCCGCGCCCCAAAAATAGCCGCGCCAGGTGAAATCGGTTGGAAAAACGGCGGCTCTTGCAAGTAGGTTGAATTCTCATCCCATTGATAAAGCAATCCATCGCCGCTTTGAATTGCATTCCACGCCGGGTTACCGGTGAATACATCCGCATAACGCTGTACAAAACGCTCTGGTGAGAGATAACGCGCCATGCATTCGGCAATTTCCTGCGGGGAGGGCCATAGCTCGTGCAAATAAACCGGCTGACCAGCCTGATCTACTCCTAACGGCTCACGAGTCAGGTCAATTGCCACGGTTCCCGCCAGCGCGTATGCCACTACCAGCGGCGGCGAGGCAAGATAATTTGCCTGTGTGTATGGACTGATACGCCCCTCAAAGTTGCGATTGCCGGAAAGCACTGCCGCCGCCGTTAGACCATTTTGCACTGCCTCTATCAGTGGTTCAGGCAGCGGTCCGGCGTTGCCAATGCAGGTGGTACAGCCATAACCGACCAGATGAAAACCGAGCTGCGCCAGCGGTTGCAGCAACCCTGCCGCCGCCAAATAGTCGCTCACCAGACGTGAACCGGGCGCTAGACTGGCTTTTGCATACGGCTTGGGTTTCAATCCACGCTCAACCGCTTTCTTTGCCAGTAAACCGGCGGCGAACATCACCGTTGGGTTTGAGGTATTGGTGCAAGAAGTAATGGCAGCGATCAGCACCGCGCCGTGTTCCAGTGTCACCGGCTGACCGTTGAGCGAAACAGCAAATGGACGCTGTAATGCCTCGAGCGCAACACCAAAGCCGCCTTTCGTTTTTGGCTCAGGCAGTAAGGCAATAAAGTTCTCTTTGACCGCTCCCAGCGGAACGCGGTCATGCGGACGGCGAGGTCCCGCCAGGCTGGCTTCCACCGATCCTAAATCTACTTCGATCACAGTTGAGTATTCAGGTGTTGGGGCGCCGGGTGTGTAAAACAAACCTTGGGCGCGGTAATAGGTTTCCACCAGTTCCGCCGAGCGTCCTGTCATTCTCAAATAGGCAATTGTCTGTGCATCCACCGGAAAGTAGTGTATCGTAGCGCCGGCTTCTGGCGCCATGTTGGCTATCATTGCGCGGTCAGCAACACTTAGATCCGCTAGAGCTGGTCCGAAAAACTCGACAAATTTATCCACCACGCCGTGTTTGCGCAGCAACTGTACCAGCGTCAGCGTCAAGTCCGTAGGGGTGACACCTTCTCGCAATTGACCACTCAAGCGCACACCAACCACATCTGGCAGCACCATCTCCACCGGCTGTCCGACCATTGCGGCAATTGCTTCAATACCGCCCACGCCCCAGCCAACCACACCCAGCCCGTTGATCATCGTGGTATGCGAATCAGTACCAAGCACTGTATCCGGGAAAGCCGTCCGCTCACCGTTTTGCTGGCTGGTTAACACGCCTTGTGCCAGATATTCCAGATTGACCTGATGCACGATACCAGTAGCAGGCGGCACAATCCGCACATTGCGGAAGGCTTTCTGACACCAGTGTAAGAATTCAAAACGTTCACGGTTACGCTGAAACTCGATTTCGGCATTGCGCTGCCAAGCATCTGGCACTCCAGCCACATCTACCTGTAACGAATGATCAATCACCAGATCCACCGGAAGCACCGGCTGTAATGCTGCCGGATCGCCGCCTAGACGGGCCAGGGCGGCGCGCATTCCTGCCAGGTCGTTCAATACCGGCACACCCGTAAAATCCTGCAATAGTACTCTGCCGGGATAAAACGGGATTGCTGGACGGCTGGCATCGTTTGGCTGCCAGTTGAGCAGCGCCAGCACATCCTGCGGAGACACCTGTCCCTCTCCACAATGGCGCAGCAGAGCCTCCAGAATAATGCGCAGTGAATAAGGCAGCCTCGCCAACCGACCGTATCCGCCCTTTTCCAGCGCTGCCAGGCGATACACGACATAATCTGTTTCAGGTGTTTGCAATAAACTTCTGGCGTTGAAGAAATCCTCCTTCACCATCTTCAAACCTCCATGTAAGCAATGACTGCCTGCCCAAATTCCAGTGTGCCAACCTGCCGGGCTCCTTCCACCAATGCGCACAGGTCGAAAGTCAGCCTGCGGGCAGCAATGGCACCCTCCACACCGCGCAGAATCAAATCAGCAGCTTCATGCCAGCCAAGATAACGCAGCAGCATCTCACCTGAAAGGATAAACGAGGTCGGATTGACCATATCCTTTCCCGCCAGTTTGGGCGCTGTGCCATGCGTGGCTTCAAAAACAGCGATACCTGTTTCAAAATTGATGTTTGCGCCTGGCGCCATGCCCAGCCCACCCACCTGTGCCGCCAGCGCATCAGAGAGATAATCGCCATTCAGATTGGTGGTTGCCAAAACATCGAACTCCTGCGGGCGGGTCAGCGCCGCCTCAAACATGGCATCGGCAATGATGTCCTTAATCAACAACTTACCTTCCGTCAGCGCCCGCTCCTGTTCACGGTTGGCGGCTTCTTCACCCTGCGCCGCCGCAGTACGTTCCCATTGCAAAGCAGTATAAACCTGACCGCTAAATTCTTCCTCACAAACCTGATAGCCCCATTTGCGGAAACCGCCCTCGGTAAATTTCATAATGTTACCCTTATGTACCAGCGTCACACTGCGCCGTCGGTTTTCCAGCGCCCAGCGCACCGCCGCCCGCACCAGCCTTCGGCTGCCTTCAACCGAAACGGGCTTCAGCCCGATGGCAGAGCTTGCCGGAAAGCGCATCCTGGCATACTCGCTGGGAAAATGCTCTTGCAAAAGCGCCTTGAAATTCTGGTTCGCTTCACTGCCTTGTTCAAACTCTATACCGGCATAGACATCTTCAGTATTTTCACGAAAGATCACCATGTCCACCCGTTCGGGATGATGTACTGGCGCCGGTACCCCCGGCAGCCAGCGTACCGGACGCAGACAGACATACAGATCCAGGTCCTTACGCAGGGCAACATTCAGTGACCGCATCCCCCCGCCTACCGGTGTCCCCAGCGGACCTTTGATGCCCACCAGAAACATACGGAAGGCTTGCAGGGTTTCCTCCGGCAGCGAAGTGCCATACAGACGAGCAGCCTTTTCGCCGGCGTAAACCTCTTTCCAGACCAGCCGCCGTTGACCCTGGTAAGCTTTTTCCACCGCTGCGTCCAACACCGGGTGCGCTGCGCGCCAGATATCCACCCCTGAACCATCCCCTTCGATAAAGGGAATGATGGGGTCGGGCGGCACGCCCAGTTGACCATGTTCCATATAGAGGGTATGACCATTCACCGTTTCAGGCATTGTCATCTCCTTGTAGAGCAAGGTTGCCGGGGCGGGGTGCCCGCCCCGGCTCATGAGGAGGAAAAGAGAAGCTGCCCCTGCGCTGTCTTTTTTGCGTCTTGACAAACGGGACAATATCCCTTACAATGAGACATTATACCGCCTGTTTTAAAAAAATGCAACCTATAAAAGAAAAATCTTGAAGGCAATTTGATGGCTTCTTCTGAAATGCAAACACTCAACAATGCTGTAGCACTGCTGGATTGTTTCACCATACAGCAGCCAGAACTGGGTGTTCGCGAGGCTGCAAGGTTAACCAACTTACCCCCCAGTACGGTTGGACGGATGATGATAGCGCTTAAAGAGGCAGGCTTGCTGGCACAAGACCCCGATAGCCGTCTGTATCATCTGGGCAGCAAAGTGCTGGCGTGGGCAGAGGTTTGCATGGCAAATTTTGACATTCGCCGCCTGGCACTGCCTGCCATGCGCCAGCTCCATCAGGATACACAGGAAACCATCAGCCTGTATGTTCTGGAAGGCAATGAGCGCGTCTGTGTTGAGCGGCTGGAGAGCCCACATAACGTGCGCATTGTGGCGCGCATCGGTCGGCGATTGCCGCTCTACGCAGGTTCAGCGGGGAAAGTCATGTTGGCTTTCCTACCCGAAGCGCGCCAGGAAGAGATTATCCGCTCGATGACCTTTCAACCTTTTACCCCGACCACAATTACAGACCCGGATGTGTTGCGGCGTGAGTTGAGAGTGATCCGTCAACAGGGATATGCTGTCAGCCGCGGTGAATGGCAGGCAGAGGCTTCCGGCGTTGCCGCGCCCATTCTAGACAGCCGAGGACAGCTCGAAGCCGCTTTAACAATTTCCGGGCCGTCCCAGCGCTTCACTGATGAGGTCATCGCCCACTATGCTCAGGTTGTTACCCGTGTGGCAGCCCAGATTTCACAAGAACTGGGAAATGTAACGGTATTTTCTGAAAGCTGGAGGTAAATATGCTCATCCACGATAAAATTGCCGCTCAATTACCTGCCTGGCGCGAACGCGTCAGCCGCCTGGTCAAGAACTACGGTTCTTATAAGGTGTGTGATGTAACCGTCGAACAGATTTATGGGGGTATCCGAGATGTGCAGATTCAGGTAACCGATATTTCAGTCGTGGACCCTTACGAAGGGGTACGTCTGCGAGGATATACGATCCCTGAAGTGCTGCAATTGCTGCCAAAGACACCCGGTGCAGAATACCCCCTGCTGGGCGGACTGTATTACCTTTTAATGGTGGATGAGCTGCCCACGCTGGAAGATGCGCTGGCAGTAGAGGCAGAATGGCGAACGCGCAACCAGCTACCAGCACATGTCTATAACGTACTGAAAACCATGCCCCCGGACACCCATCCAATGACGCTGCTCTCACAGGGTGTTATGGCGTTACAAACCAATTCGGTATTCAGCCGCTATTACAGCAACGGTGGGGCAGTAAAGAACGACTATTGGAAAGCCTATCTCGAAGACAGCTTAAACTTGACTGCCTGTATGCCGATACTGGCAGCGTTTATCTATAACCTGAAATACCGTAATGGCGATTTCATTCCTCCTGACCCCAATCTGGATTGGGCAGCAAACTTTGCCCATATGATTGGCAGAGATGACCCACAATACATGGACTTGTGCCGCCTGTTCTTCGTCATCCATTCCGACCACGAAGGCGGTAATGTCAGCGCTCACACCTCGCATCTGGTTGGTTCCGCGCTTTCCGACACTTATCTCGCCTGTGCCGCCGGGTTAAACGGGCTGGCGGGTCCGCTGCATGGGCTGGCAAATCAGGAATGTCTGCGCTGGCTGCTGAAAGTGCGTGAACACTTTGGCGGGATACCAAGCAAAGAACAAATTGCCGAATATGCCCGGGCGCAGCTCGAATCTGGGCAGCTCATTCCCGGCTATGGACACGCGGTGCTTCGTATTACTGATCCGCGCTTTTCAGTACAGCTCGATTTTGCCGAAAAATACTGCCCGGATGATGAGTTGATCGTGCTGGTCAAGCGCATTTACGAGACCCTGCCCGACATTCTGAAAGCCACCGGAAAAGTCAAAAACCCTTACCCGAATGTGGACGCCATCAACGGTGCATTGCAGTACCATTATGGCGTGCGTGAATTTGACTTTTACACGGTTTTGTTTGGGGTCAGCCGGGTGCTGGGTTTCACGGCGCATCTGGTCTGGGCAAGGGCGCTGGGCAAACCGATTGAACGTCCCAAATCGCTGACAACTAACATGCTCGAAGAGCTGGTTGGTTTGAGACCCCCGGCTGATAAGCGTTAAAGAAAATCAGGGCTGTCTACCTTTATGGAACAGCCCTGAAATAAAAATGCTTTCGTCATCAGCGGTATTTTTGACTCGTTGCCCGCTTAACCTTCACTGCGAAAGCAATTCACGCAATGTCTCAAAATCCACCCTAGAGGTCAAATCCACGCTGAGCGGCGTGACCGAAACCACTCGGTCAAAGAGCAAAGCGGCAATGTCTGAATCAGGCGGAACATCCGCAGGCGTGATAGGCAGCCGCCCGCCGGTATGTTTGTACTTGTCGCCCGGTTCGGCGTAGTAACGGTTACGCGCCACACGCGTGATGCGCCAAGGGGTCTGCGGAGTAGCATCTATCGGCACATCAACTTTCAAAACATCCACATCATAGGGTAACTTTTTCTGTAGCAACTGACGGGCAAAATAGGCAGTAAAATATGCTGCGGTAGAAAAGTCCACATTTTCAGAATGCTCCAGATAATCCCATAAATTTTCAATTTG
Organism: Anaerolineaceae bacterium; assembly: GCA_034434695.1. Classification (GTDB taxonomy): domain Bacteria; phylum Chloroflexota; class Anaerolineae; order Anaerolineales; family Anaerolineaceae; genus DYEC01. The sequence goes on along the minus strand of DAOTYY010000080.1, from coordinate 12,018 downwards.
GCGTGAAACGGCAATCGCTGGAATACCCCACGTGGCAGCCTCGAGCGCTGCGCCTACCGTTCCAGAGGCAGTAATGCTATCGCCTACGTTTTCACCGTAATTAATGCCCGAAACGACCAAATCGGGACGAAAATCGAGAATTTCATACAATACACGCAGCACAACCATTGCCGGCGGTCCGCCAACAGCATAAGCCGGCCAACACTGATCACCGATTTTCAGTTCGGTTTTTTCCACCGTGCGATCGAAATCCGCCGGCAGACTGCGCCCGGCGCCGGAATACTGGCGGATGGGTGCAGCAATCGTCACGTAACCCAGCTTGCCCAGCTCTCTGGCGGCGGCATGCAAACCAGGCGACATGATCCCATCATCATTGGTGAGAAGAATCTGATAACGTCCGTCTTTCATGTTCAACGCTCCCGAAGGTCAGGATGAGAAGATTATACCCGAACTTGTCCAATCCATTCTCAGCCAGCGGATTGTCTACCGCTTGCAAAGTTGATAACCATGCTCTGAATTGCTGTATAATGATTGCAGGCAATTTTGCTGGTTTGGTTTATCAAGAAAGGAGCCCCACATGATTCACCTGAAACGACGCGCCGTGTTGATTGTTTTTGCAGTGATGTTTACAATTGCCTGCGCCTGTCCGCTTTCTCTACCCAATCTTAACCCGCTGGCTGGCGCGCAGGAAACTGTTCAGGCACTGGCTTCACAGGTGCCGGAAGGTGCGCTCAGCACCCTGCAGGCAGCCGCGACAATGCTGCCAGAAGGTTCTGTTGAAACCGTCATGGCTGCTGCACCAACGCTGATGTCTGAAGAAATGCTGCAAACCGCTCAGGCTGAATTGGGCAAACTTTCCTCGACCGAACAGGTGCCGGCGGACATCCCCCTGCCCGAAGGTGACAAAACCGTCCTTCTGGCAACGAACACACAGGTTCAATATCAAACCAACATGGCGCTGACAGACCTGACCAGTTTTTACAAAGAGAAGATGCCTGCCAATGGCTGGCGGTTTGAGGATAAGGGGTCATTCGAAAAGGCGGAGGATGTGACCCTGATTTACAAGAAAGACGACCGCAAAGCAACCATTTCCATCACCGACTTGATGGTAACGCGTATGGTCATGATTGATATCGGATCTGAGTAGCTCATGTTGGTTTTCTGCGCCGCTAACCATTGGCGATAGACAGGTATCCACTGCAAGATTAGAATGCGGATATAATTAGCCCATTCTCATCTAATCACGAGGTCATTCATGCAATCTCCCGGTTCTTTGTTGCGTTTTCAAGTCTCGCGTCTGCGCCGCCATCATGCTTTGGAGCACGCCACGCTGCAAATTCTCGCCCGGCGTAATCCGCATCAGATGCTGGCTGGCTATTCAGACCTGCGGGGCTTTTGGATTATCGGCAAAGTGGATACGCAAGACTTGCAGGAAGCAGTGGATGAGGCACTTCTGCGTCTCCGGGGCGGAGACTATGCGCTGGCGGTCCACCCGAATTGTGGCACGAACTTCGCAGTTTCAGGCTTGCTGGCAGGGTCGGCTGCCTGGCTGGCAATGCTGGGCAGCGGCGAGGGCTGGCGCAAAAAGCTCGACCGTCTGCCAGTCGTGATAACGCTGGCTACATTGGCGCTCATCGTAGCCCGTCCGCTCGGACCGCTGCTACAGGCGCGGCTGACCACTGAGGCAGAGCCCGGCAATCTTACTGTTCGCGCTATCTATTGCTATGAAAACGGTCACCTGCTGGTTCATCGGGTATTGACGCACCACTAATCAGAGTCAAACGGGTGAGACCACTGGAGGGGACTTTGAGCGAGACCCAACCCATCATACTCATCCTGCGCGGCAACGATGAATATGCCATCAAAGCCTACTTACAAACGTTGATAAACCAGCTTGGTGACCCCGCAACAGCGGAGTTGAATCTGACGCGGCTGGATGGTTTGCAGGCACGCCTTGAGGAGCTGAGCAATGCCGCCGCTGCCATTCCTTTTCTGGCGGCGCGGCGGATGGTCATTCTCACCCACCCGCTGGAACGCATCAAAGACTCATCATCGCAAGAACGCTTCAAAACACTTCTGGACAGCTTACCTGAGACCACTTTACTGGCGCTGGTCGTCGAAGACCAGCCAAAATACCAAAAAAGTGCTCCGCCACAGTGGAGTTTATTAAATCCCAAACACTGGCTGATGCAATGGATAAAGCAGGCGGGTAAACGCGCGGAGGTGCTGGATTTTGCGCTTCCCTCGCCTTTTGAAATGCCCGAATGGATTCAAAAGCGAGCGCAAGAAATGGGCGGAAAATTCACCCGCAGCGCTGCCGAAGCACTTGCCAGCCATGTGGGTAACGATACCCGCCTGGCAGCGCTGGAAATTGAGAAACTGCTTGTTTATTTGGACTTCAAGCGCCCGGTGGAAACCGAGGACGTTGAGCTGCTCACCGCAGCACAGGGTCAGACCAGCATATTTGACATGACCGACGCGCTGGCGCAGGGTAACCTGCCCACCGCTCAGCGCTTGCTGCGCCGTCTGCTGGAAAATGAAGATGCGTTCAGGGTGTTTGGGATGGTTGTGCGGCAGTTTCGTCTTTTACTGCTGACCCGAGAAATCCTTGATGAGGGCGGTAACCAAGAGATGATTCAACGAGAACTTGCGCTACATCCTTTTGCCGCTCAGAAACTTACCGCTCAGGCGCAACGGTTTACGATAACACAACTGGAAGCAATTTACCGCCGTCTGCTATCTCTGGACGAGGCAATTAAGACTGGACAGATGCCTATTGAACTTGCACTTGAGGTGTTTGTCGTTGAGAAATAGGATTCTTTCAGGAGACTTTTTGAAACGCCTTCCAAACCTATCCATTCGCAAACCCATCTGGCAAGTGCTGCTGGTTATCATTCCCTTGTTAACATACGCTCTGATCCTCCTCAATCGTTCCCCCAATCTATTGCGCCCGATCAGCCTGCTGGTGCGTCATGGGTTTTTGCTACCGCTTGTTGGGCTGCTGCCGGTCTTCTGGGGCGCCTATGCCCTGCGCGGTTATCTTGGAACATTGACCAGCCTGACAGTCACGCTGGCGGCTTTTGCACTGAGCCTGGCAGGATTATGGGCAAGTGGAGACACCAATTCCCTAATCGTCAGCGGACTGCTGCCCTGGAGCGATGCCGCCGGTTATTATGGATGCGCCAACCTATTACTCGAAGGAGAGAGATTCACTTCATTTTGCTCGAGCCGCCCGCTTTTTTCTGGTTTTCTGGCGCTTGTTCTTCAGCTTTGTGGACGGAATCTGACCCTGACGGTGGCAGTGATGGTGCTGATTGCAGCTCTATGCTGCTACGCTGCTGCCCGCGCCATTGCCCATGCCCACGGCGCCCTGCCCGCTGCGCTGATGCTGATCATTTTGCTCTTTTTCTACCGGCGATACGCTGGTACAACCATGTCTGAAAACATGGGACTGCCGCTGGGAGCGCTGGGATTAGCTATGTTATGGCGCAGTGATGGGCGCGAGCTGGTACGGATGCTGATTGGTCTCGCATTGATGACTCTGGGGCTATTGGCGCGTTTGGGTCCGTTTTTCATTTTGCCGTTTCTCATGCTTTGGATAGGCTGGGCTCGACGGGGGACAAAACGCTTTGGATGGATTGACTTCGGAATGAGCCTCGCGGTGGTCGCGGCTTGCATGGCTGTTAACTGGCTGGCTTTTCAGGCTTTTGGCTCTTTGCAGGGAGCGCTCTTTTCAAAACTTGCCCCTGCGCTATACGGCGTGACCGTTGGCGACGAGAACTGGAACAAAATTTACGAAGACCATCCGGAAATTAACCGGCTTAGTGAGGCTGAACAAACCAAAATCATCTACCAGCTGATTTTTGAGAACATCCGAAACCATCCGTCGTTATTCTTGAAAGGCATTCTGGCGCAATACGGATATCTCTTTTCGAACACGCGGTACAGCGCCTATGGTTATCTCCATGATCCAAGAGCATGGTACAATCCGCTCATCCAGTATCCCCTGTTTGTCCTCAATGGGGTAGCGCTGGTCTTCGCCTGGAAAAGGCGAGAACAACCGCTCATGATGCTCACGCTGTCCATAACCCTGGGACTGCTGCTTTCGGTGCCGTTTGTTCCGCCCCGTAATACCAGCCAATTGCGCGCCTATGCGGCAGCGATTCCAATTCTAGGAATGCTGCCAGGACTAGGGCTATCCTTCCTATTGGAAAAACTGTCTTTTGCGCAACTGCGCAAGCAACCCGCCGAACTTTTTATCGGACGGTTCGATCTGGCTCTAACCGTCATTCTGCTCTTGGGAATGATCATCGCGCCGTTTACCCTGCACGTCTTTGTCAAACCGCTGGAATACCCCAAAATAACCTGTCCCACAGGAATGGAAACCATCAGCGTTTTTCTAGGGCGCGGCAGTTCGGTTACGATCATGCCCGGAAGCAGCTTTTTCCTGGACTGGCTGCCCTATTTTCACCAAGAGCGCTTTAGACGATTGCTGCATGGAATGTCCCAAATGGATTTTGTTGAGGAGATGGAGAATATAGAAACGCCGGCGACGCTCTTTCGCGCTCTCGATCTGCGCAGCAAACAATCAGCCTTTGTCATTTCGCCCGCTAGTCTGCTTCCTCCTGAAGGCGGGCTGCTGACCCTATGCGGACACTGGCGGGAGAGCGCTGCCGGTCGCCGCTATGGTTTGTTTGATGTTGTTCAGGTGCTGCGCTAGCCGAGTCAACGCAGGCGGCTGAGCACCTCATCAGCAAAGCGGTCTATATAGCCTCGAACATAGCTGGCAACGTCCATTGTTTCGTCCAGCACCAGCGGCGTTAGGTCCATAGCATACACGAATCCGGTCGCCACATCCACCCCATGCGAGGCGAAATAGGTAGCGTTGGCGCGCCGCCGCCCCAAGGCGGCAAGGTCATACCGCTTGCCGCCGGCAATCTGCGAATCAAACACACCCAACAATGCCGCTTGCAGATTCTCATGCTGGGAAACGTCAAACACCACCTTATCCTCATCCAGCATCCAGTCCAGATCGCGCCAGATTTCAACACCATAGCACTGCTTGGGACGCATATCTTTGGGTAAGCTGCGCAGTGCCGCCAATGTCTTGAGCGCTACACCGACATGCGTCTCATGTTTATCCGCCAGATTATGCATATAAACCACCTGGGGACGGGCAAACATTAACACCTGACGCAAGTCCTCCACCGGCTGCTGGTTTGTTTTGTCCTTGACCGCTGCGCTTGGAAAATCCAACAGCACCTGCGCAGCATATTCTCCGATGACGGCGGCTTTTTTTTGCTCCAAGACCCGTACCGCCTGCATCTCATCATCGGTGTAATGAGCATACAGCCCGGCACGCGGCGAACCCCGTCCATTGGTCACCACGACACCAGTGAACCATTGATCCATTTGGCGATAACAGGCGAGGATACCATGCGCTGCCATGATTTCTAAATCGTCCTGATGCGCGCCGATGCCAAGATGCGTCGTGCGCGCCAATGCCTGCTCAACCGGCAACCCATCCGGAACAAAAATCTGTGCACTGGGAATATGAAATTTCATGATCGCCTCCTGAACAATAACTTTTAGCGGGGAATCATTGGCAGGCTAGCGGCGGCAATGGATTGACCAACGCGGCGGCTTTTCTCATCAGGAAGCTGTACCTGAAAGCGCGCCGCCATTTCGGGGAATTCATCCCACAGCACTTGTTTGGCATTCTCCAGAATCAACTCACCGCCAATTCCCGAAGTCACCCGCCCTAAAATCAGCACATGCTTCAGGTCATAAAAATCAGCGTAATGTGCCAGTCCGTAGCCGAGATAGATACCAATGGTGCGCCAGATGTCACGGGCGCCTTCATCACCAGCTTCCAGCTTCTCTTGCACGAACTTGAGCCGTTCGGCATCCGTCATATCTTCCGGAATTTGAATACCTGCCCTTGGTGCCAGGCGAAAAACACACTGCTGCGAAAAGTACATCGCCCCCACACCGCTATCCCCCGACCATTCATCGCGCGGCGCGTTGGGCTGATAGTCAATCGGTGCAAACGCCAGTTCGTTCAGCCAGCCGGTCAGATTGCCCTCACGGTTAACATAGCCGGCGGCTTCACTCGAACCCATCGCAATCCCCAGCACCGCTCCATCCTCCAATGACATTGCTCCTGCCAGTGCCGTCACATCGCCATCATTAACCACTTCCAGCGGCACATTCAATTCCTGCTGAATGCGCAAGAATAAATTACGCACTTCTTCATAGCGTTCCTTTGGCACACCGCGAAACAGCGAGGCAATCATCACACGATTATCAATGTAAATTCCCGCTGCACTGCCGCCGATCGCATCCACACGCGGCATTTTGGAAGCTGCCAGACGAATGGCATCCATGATATGCTGATAATGATATTGGGGGTCACTCTGCTGGCGCGGCTGCCAGACAATCTCCTGACTGAAAATTGCCTCACCATTCACCACTGCAGAAACCTTCAAATCGGAAGCACCCAGATCAAACCCGATGCGGTAACCCTCCAAGTGCCGACCGATGGGTTTCGCAGTGGCACGCGCTTGGGGAGCTTCCTCTGCCGGGCAATGGACAACCATAAATGGGTGCAAGTAGATTTCTTCACCCATAAAGTGATAATCGAAAGCGCGTGCCCCGTCAGGTGAATAGAGAGCGCGGATGTAATCCGCTACTGCCTTCGGTCCGCTGACATAAACTTTCCAGCCACCGTACTGCCAGAGCATAAACTTAAGCAATCGCTCAGCATAAAAAAGATTCTCGCCGGCACGCGGGTGATCAGCAGGGAAGAGATATGTCTCCAACCGTCCGACGCCGCCGTCGTTGCGCTCCAACGCCAGGACGAGCGGTTCTCCGCCGCCAGCAGCAGCTACTGCCTCGCGGAATGCGCGGTTTGCCAGTGCTGCAGGACGGAAGGTGTTGTCTAATGGAGGAATAAAACGCGGGGGAATGAGTCGCATCGTTTGATTCATCTCTACCTCCGACTTTTCAAGAGAAATTTTCAACCTCTTCTACAATCACCTGATAATTTTCCAGCGCTCGCGGCGAAAGAACTCGCCCATAGGGGCAGGCAGAAGGCATTAATACAAATCCGCGTCCTTGACCAGACGTACCTTCCCGCAAAGCCGTGCGCACTTTCTCCCGAAACTGCGCCGGCGGCAGGGTTTCAATATCGCTGGCTTCCAGGTTACCAAACAGCACCAGCCTTTCACCGTACTTCTGCCGCACATACGCCAGACTGACATCACCCTGCGGCGGCGGCTCAATGGGATCAAGTGCATCACAACCAGTGGAAACAATGTCATCGAGGATCCATTTTAACCTTCCGTGCGAATGAATGCGCGCGTAGCCGCCATAACGCTGGATGGTCTTGACGATAGGCGTATCATAAGCCACCACGTAGGTTTTGAACAGGCGTGGCGGCAAGTAGGGCGGTGAGGCATATTCCGGACCATAAATGCGCCAGAGACGACCGGGCAGACACTTTGCCAGCGCTTCGACTTTATGGTAAAGCGGCTGCGCAAACCAATCCAACAAGCGAGAGAACAATTGCGGTTCATGGAAGGCAATCACCGTATAATTTGCCATATCAAATAACTGCGCAGCTTCACAAAGCGGGTCGGATGTGTCCAGCAGAACAATGCCAGTATCGCCCAATGTCTGCTCGGCATTCAGCACACAGGAAACCTCAGGCTCACCGATATACTCTTGCGGCGGAATTTCCAGAAAGGCTTGCAGGTCAGCGACGCCCTTGAGAAGATGTTCCACCGTCCAGACAGTGTTCACATCCCGGTCACGGCGGGTGACTTCGGTTAGCAGACGTTTACCAGCGCGCACCGTGCGGCGGGTGAAGAGACTACCCCTCTCATCCACCCACTTCTCAATTGCGGTACGTTCATCCAGCGGGCTGGGAGGCACTCCGCTGAAGGGCACACTGCGCATCACAATACGGTCAGTTTTTTGGCGGGTCAGCTCAATCAGCGGTGCCCAGGAAGGATGCGTGTAAATATTGTAATGATCATCCACCTCAGGGCGTTCGTCCAACCCGTTCAGTTCATAAAAACAAAACGGCGGGCGGTCCACAGGTTCGCCTTTCAAAGTTGCCAGAAGACGCTCGCACCGATTCATCCGCAGCCATCCCTCAAACCAGTCCAAGCTTTTCGCGCAGTAGAACAGCCGCTCCTCCCAGCAAGGTAATCTCCTCAGGCTGACTGCAAATCTCCACCTGTGTCCGCTCTGCCAGCGTTTGCAGACAGTGTTCAGATAATTCACGGCGGACGATCTTTAACAAACCCTCGCCAAAAACTGCCAGATGTCCGGCAATGTAAATATGATGCACGTTGAGCATACAAGCAATCGTTGCCAGCTCGTGACCAAGATAGGTACCGATGCGTTCCACCGCCTGGGCGACATAGGGGTCGCCCTGCTGAAAGGCGGATGCCACATCTTCCAGCGTTAGTTGATCGGCGCTCGCCGCATGTCGGAGAAGCAGCGAATCGGGATACTGATTGAAAATCTGCCACGCCTGTTGCAGCAAGACACGGCTGGTGGCAACCGTCTCCAGACAACCACGATGCCCGCAACGGCACAGTTGCCCCCCCGGTTCAACCACTGTATGACCGATCTCACCCGCGCCATAGCTGTCGCCAAGTTGTAGTTTTCCATCCAGCAGGATGCCGGCGCTAACACCTTCACCAACTTTGACCAGCACCAGACTACGCACTCGACCTTTCTGACAAAAGGCAAATTCCGCTAACGCAGCGGCATCGCTATCATTTGCCACCACGATAGGCAACCCAAAGACGTCCTGCAGGATTTGTTTGAGCGGCACATTGCTCCAATTCAGGCGGACTGCCTGAATAATATTGCCCTGATGATAATCCACCACCCCTTGCGTAGCGACACCAACCCCTAATAAAGGTCGTCTGCTTGAGTCAATTAACCGACCTGTCAGGGTTTTCACCAGCTCAACAACCGCCTCGCCGCTGCACCCTTCCAACGGCAGTGAAATCTTTTGAACGATATTGCCGCGCAGGTCAACCAGTGCACCCTGAAAGACATCATCCGAAAGATCCAGAGCCACCATCAAAAAAGCGGTGTCGTTAAACGCCAGCAAAGTTGGACGTTTGCCGCCTTGCGAAGGACCAAGACCTTGTTCACCAACTAATCCGCTGGCAATCAGCTCTTCAACCAGATCAGATACGGTTGGGCGGGTTAACTTGCTGCGGCGCGCAATTTCCGCCCGACTGATCGGAGTATATTCATAAATCAGGCGCAGAATCAGTTGCAAATTGTGCTGTCTGGTCTGCTCATGGGTGGCTTTTTTCATTATCCTCGGCGCAAAAGAGTGGAATATTTTTAAAATTTCTTAAGTTTGTAAGGTTACTAAACTAACAAAGTATAGTATAATAGGGTTAAAAGAATTGTCAAGCATTCTCACTGCCGTCACTACCCCCTTCCGTTTTGATCTTTCTAGCAGAAATATCTTACTGAATGACCGGCAACCACACAATCACTCCAACCATTGACTGTGGAAAAGGACAGGCGTTTTCCAAAGAAGTCGCCGTAGTTTTTCGATCGGATTTTTATTCTCCCATCCATCATTCGAGTTGAAAAGGAGGTGATGTGTGCGAAAGTAATCCCAGCCCAAACCCTAACGTAACTGTACAAACCCTGTTTTAAATTCAACTTAGTAAAGAAGGAGAAGGATATACGCAAGTATTCTGTTTTCGCACTGTTTTTGGTGGTTGCCATGTTGCTGGCAGCCTGTGCACCGGCTGCGACACCAGCCCCCGCCGAACAACCCACGGCTGCTGCCGAACCCACCAAAGCCCCTGAGCAACCTGCTCAACCTGCCGGCGAGAAAGTTACCCTGACCATCGAGAGCTGGCGCAACGACGATCTCACTATCTGGCAGGATACCATCATCCCTGCCTTTGAAGCCAAGTACCCGAACATCCATGTCGTCTTTGCTCCTACCGCCCCGGCTGAATATAACGGTGTGCTGAACACCAAGCTGGAAGGCGGCACTGCCGGCGACCTGATCACCTGCCGTCCCTTCGATGCTTCACTCAAGCTGTTTGAGAAGGGCTATCTGGCGCCATTAAATGATCTGCCCGGCATGGAAAACTTTGGCGATGTTGCTAAGAGTGCCTGGATCACTGACGACGGAAAGACCGTCTTCTGCGTCCCAATGGCTTCTGTTATCCACGGTTTCTTCTACAACAAAGAAGCTTTTGATAAGCTCGGCTTGAAACCGCCGGAGACCAAAGCGGAGTTTAAAGCTGTTCTGGATGCCATCAAAGCCGACGGCACCTATATCCCGCTGGGCATGGGTACCGCGGACATGTGGGAAGCTGCCACGATGGGCTTCCAGAACATTGGGCCCAATAACTGGAAGGGCGAGGAAGGTCGTCTCGCTCTGATCAAAGGCACCGCCAAATTCACGGATGAACCCTATGTCAAGACCTGGCAGGAACTGGCTGCCTGGCGTGATTACCTGCCGCCCGGTTTTGAAGCGGTCAAGTACCCGGATGCTCAGTCGCTCTTCACGCTTGGCAAAGCCGCTATTTATCCGACCGGTTCGTGGGAAATTGCCCTGTTCGAGCAACAGGCAACCTTTGAAATGGGCGTCTTCAAGCCGCCGGTGGAGAACAAAGGCGATCAGTGCTACATCAGTGATCACACCGATATCGCTCTGGGCATGAATGCCGCCACGAAACATCCTGAAGAGGCAAAAACCTTCCTCTCTTGGGTTGCCTCTAAAGAATTCGCCGAACTTTATGGCAACGCTCTGCCCGGCTTCTTCCCGCTCACCAACCAGCCGGTGGAACTCAAAGACCCGCTGGCAAAAGAATTCCTGAGCTGGCGCGGGCAATGCAAATCCACTATCCGCAATTCCTACCAGATTCTCTCGCGCGGCGAGCCTAACCTGGAGAACGAACTCTGGCGTGTCAGCGCCGCCGTCATCAACGGCACACTGACGCCCGAACAGGCTGCCAAAGAGATTCAGGATGGTCTGGATAAGTGGTACAAACCGCAGTAATTCATACCCGCATTCTGGAGCCGTCCATATGCTGACCTCATCAAATTAGACTGCTCCAACCGCAGGGGCGCACTTTTCTTGCCAGCAATTTTGCCTAAAAGTGCGCCCCTTGCACATTGGGGTATAATTTTTTTTATCAGTATTTTTAACCCCATCACTTTTATCCAACGGGAGACCCGCGCCATGAACCAAGCGATCCGCCACAAGAAAGTTTTTCCCTGGCACATCGTTGTATTCCTCGCGCCGGCTGTTATGATTTACTCGGTTTTTATGGTTTTTCCCCTGCTCGACTCGCTGCGATTGAGTTTTTTCGGCTTCACCCCGGATAACAAAGAGTTCTTCGTGGGTTTTCAGAATTACGTCAAACTTTTTACCGACTCAACCTATGCCCCGCGCTTTTGGGGGGCTTTGAGAAATAACTTCGTTTTTTTTCGCTATTCATATGCTGGTACAGAACCCAATTGGGCTGTTGCTGGCAGCATTGCTGGCAAGCGGTGGACGCGGGCGCAATTTCTACCGTACTATTCTCTTCATGCCCACTGTGCTTTCGGTGGTGATCATCGGCTTTATCTGGCAACTGATCCTCAATCCATTGTGGGGCGTGACCGAAGGTTTAATGAAACTGGTAGGATTGGGAGCGCTATTCAAACCCTGGCTGGGATTACCGCAATCGGCGCTGATTGCTGTCTCGCTTATCTCAGTCTGGCAATTCGTCGGTATCCCGATGATTCTGTTTTATGCCGCACTGATCGGCATCCCGGAAGAATTGATCGAAGCGGCAACCGTGGATGGCGCCAGCCGCTGGCATTCCTTCTGGCATATTAACTCACCTTACGCAGATTTGAGTAAACTTGGTGTATGAAAAACGGCAAACTCCTGGACTTGTACAGCGACTATCTGATAAGCGCCTTTGGGCAAACCACCGCGACCGGGCTGTCCTCCCTGTTGGATGGTGA
>DAOTYY010000079.1:0-14249 GCA_034434695.1 Anaerolineaceae bacterium | reverse complement strand
CTCGCCATCGCAGTATCATCAACTTCTTTGTAAATGTGCTGTGCGGCTTGATTGCTTACTGCCGCCGTCCATCAAAACCGTCTTTGGGCTTGGACGAGTACCTGCCCTTGCCCGCCTAACCCGAATTCACGTTAACACAAGAACCTGACGCTGCTCGGCAGTCAGGCAACGCAGTGCGGCTCGAACGTGCTGCTGTTCGAAGCGTGTCTCAGCGGCGCTTTCGGGATTCGCATTTCCATCTGTCATCATATTTTCTGAAAGTTCAACTGTTGGGAAGGGTTGACGGCGGTATAAATCGGTGATCCAGTTATGAGCTATTCGATACAGATAGGCTTTGAGATAACCATCTGGACCTCCGCCTGCGCGCAAAGCAAGCAAGAAACGCTGGAATGTATCCGCCACGCATTCCTCAGCCAGTTCAGGGTTGCCCAGCAGCCGCATAGCATAGGCATAAAGCGCTGTACTGTAACGATCATAAATCTCGGTTAACGCCTGCCGATCAAACTGCCTTGCTGCATGCAGCAACTCATCTTCTTGGGTACCCATTGTTCTACCTGTTAAGACGCCGATTCTTCTCAAAGGATATGCCTTATATGCGAATATATCACCATTTGAGTAAAGACGATCTCCTTTAGTTCAAACCTTCACAATCTTTCCAATTTATCTTCACAATAACTTTACATGGATAGCTTATTATCATAGCAAATGAGACGTCTTGAGTCTGAATAAGGTGTCATGAGAATAAACATTTGGAAATCTATGGAGGTAAGAAAATGACTCAGGTGAGTTCGTTATCAAAAACTACCCAGCGTAACTGGGGAATTAATTTGCTTCTCTTTGTGAGTGCGCTGATCGCTTCTATCACAGGTATTTACTTTCTCTTTTTACCGGCAGGGGGCTATCGGGGAGGGAGAAATCCTTTTTATGGTGTTACAGTCTTGTTTGAGCGGCAGACATGGGATTTGTTGCACACGTGGGGCGGGATTGCCATGATTGCTGTTGCTGTTGTTCATTTTGCAATTCACTGGAAGTGGCTTGTCAATACAGCAAGACGCTTGCTCAAAGGATTAACCGATCCCTGCTGTACTCCTCTCAATCCACGCGCCCGCTTCAATATCACCATTAATGCGGTGGTTATTGTCAGCTTTCTGTTGACTGCAATCTCGGGTGTATACTTCCTGTTTTTTCCTTCCGGACGCTATGGAGTTCCTGACCCGGGGGTATTATTCAGCCGGACGACATGGGATGTTCTGCATACCTGGTCTGGGATTATTCTGATTTCTGCCGCCATCATCCATTTTGTCATTCACTGGCAATGGGTGGTCAAAGTTGCCAAGCGTCTTTTCAATTCTGCACCGGTAAACGATAGCCCTGTGATGGAAGTTTCGTGAGCCGTACTGGACGTCAAAATTCATGAGCTTACAAGTACACTCGAAAGGATATGAGCAAAATGGTAAAGAATATTCTTATAACAGTCTCTGTTATTGCTGTCGTTGCTGTTCTGGTAATAGGTGGAATTAACCGCACCAGCGCGATTCTAGGCAGGGATCAAACTCGATTTGGTGCATATGAGTACAGCGGGCAAACACAAAGGCTTGGCGCTCGTAATGATGATTTCAGTAAAAATCGGGGATACCCTGGCAGGAATATCGGTCGTCAAGATGGACACCCCGAAAAGTTCGGCGGCGGGAAGATACAAGTCACCGAATGGTTAACGGTTGAGGGTGCAGTAAAAGCTGTTGATAACAATATCTTGACAATTGCAACCACTACCGGCGGAACCATCACAATTGAAAATCGGGCCTGGTGGTTTGTTCAGGAACAGGGTTTTCAGGTTGCTGTTGGTGATTTGCTGCGCCTGCGCGGTTTCAATGATAGCATTAACGGCAGTTTTGAAACTGTTCAAATGGAAAACTTAACCAGCGGTCAAACTGTCTGGCTGCGTGACGAAAGCGGCAAGCCGCTCTGGTCAGGACGTGGTCGCAGTGGGTAGCGACAGATGCGGATTGACACGGTGGGGGGGTCATCATGACCCCTCCTTTTGTTTTGTCTGCTCTCCAATTGCCTGAAATGACATTTTCTCCCCTGCCAGAAATGGCTTAACCCGCTCGCCGAATGCAGTATGCAAGGCGAACTGTGCCTTGTTTCCCGTACAGTGATTCAGGCGATAGGTTTGAATCTCTGGGAATTCCTCTTGCAATGTCTGAATCGTGCTTTTCAGGCGTTCTTCGCTGGCTGGAGCAAGATGGCTGCCGCCCATAACCGCCACGATGGGACGGTCAAACAGCCGCCGTCCCTCGCGCAGCGTGTTGATCAACCCAGAATGTCCACACCCCAGTAGCACTACCAGTCCTTCGGTCGTTTGAATAAACAAGGCTCGATCATCGTCAAAGGGATCAACCAGTAATTCGTCACCTCTTCGGCACAAAAAATGTGATAAAGGCGTCTCAAAATCCACTGTGAGCGGGATACGACCGCTAAATGTGACTCCTGCCACAATTTGGATTGGTTCATTAGAGAGAATAACATCCGTCCTTTCACGTACTTCTTCTTCTCTCATTGGGATACCAATCGAGCGCAGCAAGCTGCCGCGTTGGACGGAATACTTTGCCTCAAATACCTGCGGTGCTGCAACCAAGCACAATCTGCGGCTGGCGATTGATAACAAATGAGGCAAACCGCCCGTGTGATCGTAATGTCCGTGACTGAGAACAATGTGGCTCAATCGCCTGAGCGACTTTTTCAAGACCTTTAGATTGTGTGCGAGGACCTCCGCACTGCTGCCCGTATCAAAAATGAGTTGGGTTTGTGGGGTTTCTATCAACCACGATAGACCGTTTTCTCCCCACACGGACGGTCCGAACAGCACCTCGTTGTTTATTAGACAGGTGATGGTTATTCTCTCAACCATAACAGCCTCATGCAATGATTATAACTTCACTACTCTACTTTCGGGTTGGTGTCCAAAGGCCCCTGTCCCGAGACAGTGTCTCGGGACTAACATTGTTTGGTGAACAAACTGAAGCTGTGCAGGATTGTATTGATTTGTTTCTAAGGAGGGCAACGGTTTTTTTGTTTGTTTTGTATACCAGTGCGATATTGCCGATTCAAAACAATCGTTGCATAAACATTGCTCTTTTGCAACCTTACAAATTTGTAAGGTTGCAAAAGGTTACAACGCCTCATCTAACAAATCCGTTAACGTTGCCGAGACGAGCTGTTTCTATAATCGGGTTGGATTGGAGAAGGGATGTCAGTCCAGTATCAGTAAAAAATTCAGAGGAGGTTCTGTCTTTTGAAAGCATTACCAATGATGAAGTACCTTTGTGTTTGTGCGACATTTCTTATTCTGGTGGGATTGGCGTGTAATCTACCAGTGTCAGCCAGTTTTGCAGAATCGCCTGGTGATAGCTCCGTGATATTGCTCAATGATCCGGGACAGGAATTAAGATCTGATAAAACAGGGATTACCAAAGAGGTGTCACAATCTGAAGATGTTCTCTTTCGAACTTCCCTTCAGATTGTTGATGCGGATATGCAATTTAAAAATGAGACGCAACCAACAGCATTTTTCACTCCAACCTCGCAATATCCCTGGGATACGAGCACAATATTGCAGGGTGGGGCAACAGCACGACCGAATGGAACACCCTATATGTCAGCATTTGAACCCACTGCCACCCCAGCGGTCATTGTTGATTCTCAGATTTCATTATCTACCCAACAATCGGCTGTTGTGGTGCAAGCGTCTCCCACGTTACAACCAACTGTTACGCAGCCTACCCTGGTGACGCAGGCTACAGTTGTAAAGATGTCATCCTCGATTAACAGTAGCGGTTTGTTTTCGGCCCTTTCCCACTGGCTTTCCCGGAAAAAATGGCCAAAGCCGACGCAGGTTTCACCCACTGTAACCCCAAGGTTGCCAATTGTTGCTACGCTTGAGCCAACTGTGGTTTTATCTCCTTCGGCTCAGCCAACAGGTGTAACTCTATCGCCAACTGAAACTCCTGTGCTTCCGAATCCTACCCAGCCTCCGGCGACCGCCACACCCTTGTTGCCTACACCAACACGATTGCCGCTAACTGCAACGCCCTTGCCGCCTACGCCAACCTCTGTGCCGCCCACAGCAACGCTTCCGGCTTCTGCACCTGCGAGTGA
Source organism: Anaerolineaceae bacterium (assembly GCA_034434695.1). Lineage (GTDB taxonomy): Bacteria > Chloroflexota > Anaerolineae > Anaerolineales > Anaerolineaceae > DYEC01. The sequence continues at coordinate 10,091 of DAOTYY010000079.1, read as the reverse complement.
TGGTTTCTACTGGTCTACGGGTTTTGAAACTGGTAACCTTAGCGAGCTTGAAGCCAACAGCTATGGCGGTTTTGTCAATCAGGGTAATGGTACCTACAAGCTGATGAATTCTCCGGTGCATTCTGGCAAGTATGCTGCCGCATTGACCATTGATACCAGCCAGTCTTCCCCGACCGGTGCCCACGCTGCTTACATGTTCTTCTGGAAGGAATTGCCCGGTGAGGCTTACTATTATTCAGCCTGGTATTACATCCCATCCGGTACAGTGCCAGCTGAGTGGTGGAATATCTGGCAGTGGAAATCAACGTATGATGGCAATTCTAATAACAGTCAGCGCATCTTTTCCATTGGCGCTCGACCACTGAATAGCGGCTTAGGGCTGTATATGGTGCAACGGTTACCAGATGGGAGTAAAGTCAATTACAATGCAGCGCGCAATATCCCGCTTGATCAGTGGTTTCACATTGAAGGATATTATCGTCAGGCGTATGATACCACCGGTCAGGTAACTGTCTGGCAGGATGGCATTGAGGTTTTCAATATTACGAATGCGCAGACTGTGCTGAGCGACCTGACGGTGGACTGGAGCGTTAACAGCTATTCCAATCAGATTTCACCCAGCCCTTGCACGATTTATGTGGATGATATTGCAATCAGTTCCAGTCGCATAGGGCATTAGAATTTTTAAAGGTTATAGCTTTCGACAGTGCCAGTTGAGGGGCAGATAAGCTCTCTCAACTGGTTTGTTTTCTCTATATTTGCTGACTCAGAAGGTTCGTTACAAAATCGCAACACTTTGTTTTGCCGCAATTGAATGAGGGCTAAATTCGTGTAAAATGGTATAAATCGTGTCACTTGAATTTTATTCCCAAGTGACATTAATGTAATGTTTGGGTTTTTTTAATCACAGAGAGGTGGGTTACGACTGGCTTTCTCTTTGAATACAGGCTAATTTTCCATGAAAGAGAAGTTTTTGATGATGTGCTCTCTCCGCTGGATGTTCTTAATGGCGTTTCTCATCCTGCTAACTGCGTGTCAATCTGTTTGGCAAACGCCGATAATGTCATCGCCTTCACCGCAAAACACAGTTAGAGCAACGCCAAATTATCTGGAGACACGCACGCCGACCAGTACAATGAGGGCTACTGTGTTCCATACCGAAACCCCTATTCTGCCTTCAACAGATGAACCGACACGAGGCGGTTTTTTTTGGTCCACTGGTTTTGAAACTGGCGATTTGAGCGAGTTGCAGGCAAATGACTTCGGCGGTTTTGTCCGTCAGGGAAACGGCGCTTACTGGTTGACCAATTCACCAGCGCATTCGGGCAATTACTCGGCTGCATTAACCATTGATACCAGCCAGTATTCACCTACTGGTGCCCATGCGGCTTATTTGTTCTTTTGGAAAGAATTGCCCGAACAGGCTTATTATTATTCAGCCTGGTATTACATTCCTTCGAATGTTCGTCCAATCGGTTACTGGAACCTCTGGCAGTGGAAATCCACCAATGATGGTAATTCTGACAATAGCCAGCGTATTTTCTCGGTTGGCGCCCGAGTACAGGGCAATGGGCTGGGGTTGTACATGGTGCAGCGTTTACCAAATGGAGAAAATTTCAATTACTATCAGGTGCGTAATATTCCACTCGACCAATGGTTTCACATTGAAGGTTATTACCAACAGGCTCTTGAACCTGCAGGGCAGGTGATTGTGTGGCAGGATGGCGAGGAAGTATTTAGGGTTGACAATGCGCAAACGGTTCTGAGTGACTTGTCAGTGGATTGGAGCGTCAACAATTACTCGGACCAGATTATGCCTAGTCCTTGTACAATTTATGTAGATGATATTGCCATTGGTAAACAGCCTATTCTCAATTGACCAGTGAGGAAAAAAGATGGGCTTGCGATTTCGCGATACACCTTATACGCTGCCCCAGTTTATCTTGAAGCGCACGATGGATTGTGTAGGCACAATCTTGGGGATGGTGGTTATCCTGCCCCTGATGGCTATCGTTGCGCTGGCGATACGTCTGGACTCACCAGGCCCAATTTTCTTCAAGCAAAAACGAGTTGGGTTGAATGGCGCACTCTTCGACATGTACAAGTTTCGTTCGATGTACCACAATGTTGATGAAACTCTTCACCGGCAACATATTGCGGCTTATGTTTCGGGGCAGCTTGATGTGCAATCTGGGGTAAAGCTTAAGGACGATCCGCGTGTTACGCGCGTGGGAAAGTTTATTCGCCGTCTGAGCATAGACGAGTTGCCGCAGTTATTCAATGTCCTTCGAGGGGAGATGAGTCTTGTTGGTCCGCGTCCGCTTCCGGTTTATGAGGTGGAGCAATTTGATCTTTGGCACAGTGAACGGTTGAAGTTCCTACCTGGAATGACCGGGCTCTGGCAGGTTACGGCACGCAGTCAGGTTTCTTTTGACGAACAATTGCGGCTTGACATTCGTTATATTCAGAATTATTCCATCTGGTTGGATATCAAAATTCTGTTAATGACAATTCCAGCGGTGTTTTCCAGACGCGGGGCGGGTTGAAGAAATCTATGCCTGATTCGCTGCTTTCCCGCTTTATTTCCGGTACATTTTTCATCAGCCTGGCAAAATTTGTGACGGTTTTTCTCGGTTTCGCCAGCATGATCATTTATGCACGCTGGATACCCGAAGCGGAATATGGCAGCTTTGTGCTTTTGCAGGTGATTATCGGTTTTGCGGTTAGCTTGAGCAATCTTGGCACCACCACCGCTGCTATCAAGTTCATTGCCGGCAGTGAGGATGAGAGGGAACGATACACACTAATTAACTCTTTCCTCATGTTCGTTGCCGTGATGTTGATAGTTTCCAGTGTGCTGATCCTGATTTTTCGTAATCTGATTTTTCAAGCTTTGGGATCAGCGCTGGACAGCCGTTTTCTGATCTATTTGCCATTGTTGTTGTTTATTGAAGGATTGCTCGCAGGTTATGGTTCTGTTGCTAGCGGGCTGTTCAAGTTCAAGCTTGTCAGTGGGGTTGAATTGACAAGCAGCGTTTCGAGCATTGTCATTACGGTTGTGTTGGTTATCTGGCTTGGACAGGGTATCATGGGCGTTGTCTGGGCAAGGGTGCTTTCCAGATTACTTTCGCTGTTGTTGGGTATTTGGGGGCTTGGGTTGCGTCCTACCTTGCAGGTCAGTTACCAAAAACTGAAGGTATTGTTGAAGTTCTCGTTTCCGCTGTTTCTCAATCGTATCCTCAATTTTCTTTTTTCCCGTGCTGACACAGTAATTATTGGGATTCTATTAGGTCCGGCAGATATCGCGTTTTACGAGTACGCCCGCAAAATTCCGGAAAGCGTTAATATGATGTTTGAGTCTCTGCTGGATGTCTATTATCCTTATCAATCAAAGTTATATGCTAATGGCGAGTACAAACGCGTTTCTTCGCTGCTGAATCACACTAACAGGCTGGTAACTTTTTTGGGTGCTTTGGGCGCGTTGGTTGCTTTTGGTTTTGGGACTGTGATTTATCGTACGCTCTTTTCTGAGCGTTATCTCCCCAGTGTCCCCATTTTCTGGGTAATGATGGTTGGCTTGATTTTCACCATGCTTGATTCAATGTTGGGGTATTCACTGGTGGGGTCAGGCGCTTCGGATAAACCACCGATTATTAATGTGTTGCGAACAATTATTAGCTTTGCGGCATATTTTTTGCTTATTCCCAAAGTGGGAGCAATTGGCGCGGCGTTAGCAGGGCTGATCAGCACCATGGCGGTCAATCCTGTCAATGTTTTGTTTCTACACAGACGATATATTGTTGTGAATGTACTGGACTATGTTAAACCCCTGCTAATTTTGGGCGCTTGTGCTGGGGTAATGCGTCTTCTGGATTCTTATGGCTATCCACTATATACGGCGGTTATTGTGCTGTATTTTGTCACCAGCTACGCCTTTTCTGTTTTCACTCGCGGCGATATTCAAATTGCTTTGCATGAAACCTGTAATCTTTGGGCGCGGGTACGTGCCATGTTTCAGAGTCGTAAAACTTCTTCACTATTAGTAGACAACAAACTAGTGTTTGACTCGTATGCAAATGATAATTCATCCGAAGGCCATTATTTGAATGTTCTGTTTATTGCCCCCTATTTCCCTTATCCCCCAACAGCGGGCAATCCGATCCGCAACTATAATTTGCTTAAGCGTATCGGGCGTCTGCATAACGTTTGGTTGTTGACCTTTGATGACCAGAATATCCGCTCAGAGTATATCGAGCACTTGAAAACTTTTTGTCAGGATATTATTCTGGCTAAACCACCTGTTGTTTATGGAGCGCTGGATAGACCTTGGGAGTTTGTTGCTTATCTGGCTTCGGGTACACCACCCGATTTGCGTTTTTATCACTCTGAAGATATGGCAAATGCTATTCGAAGTCTCTGCCAGCAGATTGATTTTGACATTGTTCAAATTGAAGATTCTTACATGGGACTTTATCTTAACCAAGTCCCTAAGGCTCTGCACCCTAGAAGTGTCCTGACCTTTCATGATATTGTTTTCGAGAAACAGGAGCGCATGGCGAAAATCGAGCGCAGATTGCTTCGCAAACTTCGCCTGTGGTTTGATAGCCGGGTAATGCGCCGTTGGGAGCCGTTCTTTGCAGGGCGTTTTGGATGTTGTGTAACGGTTTCGGAGCGTGATCGGGAAGTTCTCCACTCATTGAATCCCGATCTCAAGGTGGTCACGATCCCCAATGGCACTGATACTCACCTGCTTCAACCGCTTGCTGAGCCCCTTGGACCGCCTGCTATTATCTTTGTTGGCAGTATGGGCTATCCCCCTAATGCTGACGCAGCTATTTATCTTTGCCGGGAGATTCTTCCAATCCTGTGGCGCAGGGTGAGCGATTTACAGACCTGGATCGTTGGCAACCGCCCCGGATTAGAGCTGCTGAAATGGCAGAGTGATCATATTCACGTTACTGGATTGGTTGACGATGTTGTGCCGTATTACCAAAAAGCTCATGTGTGCGTGATTCCGCTACGAGCAGGCGGGGGTACACGCTTGAAAATTTTGGAAGCTATGGCGCTTGGCAGACCGGTCGTCTCCACAAGTATTGGTTGCGAAGGGCTGGATGTGGTGGATGGCCGTCATCTTTTAATTGCGGACACCGCCGAAGCGTTTGCGGATGCAGTTCTGCGACTGCTACAAGACGATGTTTTGCGCAGCCAAATTGTCGCTAACGCGCTTGAGCTGGTGCGCAATGTCTACGATTGGGATATCATTGCTGACCGGCTTATGAGGCTCTATTTGGAACTTACGAACCTTCCTGATGGACAACAGCCTTTTCAAAGGGGTGGAAAATATGGACGAGTCTAAAAAAATCTCTTTGCAGACACCTCATGTTTATTGGATTGTATATGATGATCTTACGCAGAAACTTTCCAGCGCCTCGCGTCTGGAAATCACCCGCGAATTGCGCGAGATGGGTTGGAAAGTGACTCTGGTTTCGATTGGGGAAGATGGTTTACGGACGATAGAGGGGGTTGAGAATTATTGTATCAACGTGCCAGCGATTTATTTGCTAGGACAGGTGATGTTTCATGTTAAAGCCATTCTCCACATGCGGCACGTCCAACCGTCTCCTGATGTGGTCTTTTTTACGCAGGACTCGTTGCCCTATATGTTGCTGTTGCGATTCTGGCGAAACCTTATCGGCAAACGGCGTCCAATTTATGTAATGGATACCCGCACGCTGCACATGCCGGATATTAAGAACGAGACGCTGCGCGGCAGGTTGCGCCGCTGGTTTCTCGAGCTGATGAATAAAATTGCTAATTACTGGACGGACGGTCAAACGGCGATTACAAGTCGTATGGCTGAAAGCCTCAAGATCCCTGAGCAGAAATTATGGGGGGTGTGGACATCAGGTGTTCACCTTGACCAGTTTGCGCCGGCGATTACTGCCCGGCAATGGCCTGGGCAGGGAGACCCAATTCGCTTGCTTTATGTTGGTTCACTCAGCCTGGAGCGGAATATTCACAGCCTGTGTCAGGCAGTCATCCGGGCTAACCAGATGGGTATGAAATTTATCTTTACTGTTGTGGGTTCAGGCGAAGCTCAGAGTTATCTAGAGCAAATTGCCCGCGACTCCGCCGGCGGTGTGATTGTTAGAGCTCCTGTGCCACGTCATGAGGTGCCGTCTGTGCTGGCGGAGGGGCATCTCGGTGTATTACCTTTCCCAGATGAGGAAAAATTTCGTGTTAGCAGTCCGATCAAGCTGTTTGAGTATATGGCTGCCGGGTTGCCGATTCTTGCCACGCGTATCGTTTGCCATACGGACGTGGTTGGTGATGAACCGTTTGTTTTTTGGGCAGATCAGGCTGATCCGCAGGGTTTCTTAGCTGTGTTACAGCAAATCTGGAACAATGCAGGTAGTCTATCGCAGATGGGGCAGCAGGCATCCGTTGCAGCTCAAAACTGGACTTGGCGCAGTTCTGCACTGCGGTTGAAAGCTGCCCTTGAAAAAGGTTTGGAACTTCACACTTCGTGATATTTGGTTGAGGTTTTTTTGATGCGCGTTTTAGTGATCACCAATCAATTACCTACCCCTGAGCGACCGGCGACAACCACCTCGATTGCCCGTCAGATTGATTCGCTGCGTGCGGCGGGTGTACAAGTGGATATTTGCGAGATTCGCGGCGTAATGATCTTGAAATATTTTATTTCCTTGCCAGAGATATGGCGTAGGGTTCGATATGTTGATCTGCTTCATGCTCATTATGGTTATTGTGGTTGGGTAGCGCGACTGCAGTTTAGTCGCCCTGTTGTGGTGACCTTCATGGGGTCGGACGTTCTGGGCTCCAGAATGGAAAATGGTCGGATGAATTTTTGTAGCTATATCGAAATATTTCTCAACAAGGTTTTGGCGCGTCTGGTAGACGCAGTGATTGTCATGACCACACAAATGGCGCAACGGCTTGAGCCTGTGCATTCGCATGTGATTTCCTACGGCATTGATATAGAACGCTTTCGCCCGATGGATAAAAGGCTGTGCCGCGAACAGCTTGGCTGGCACCAGGATCATCGGTACCTTTTGTTTCCCGCCAACCCGAATGATCCCAATAAAAATTTTTCAATGGCTTGGAAGGTTTTTGAACAGTTGAAGGAGCGCATAAATGAGCCGATGGAATTGGTAGCTTTAAAAGGCGTTGCGGCTGATCAGGTGCCGCTTTATATGAACGCCTGTGATTTGATGTTCATGGTTTCTCATAGCGAGGGTTCACCGAATGTTGTTAAAGAGGCAATGGCATGTAATCTGCCGGTTGTAGGGGTAGCGGTGGGGGATACGGCAGAGCTCTTGAGCGGTGTGTCAGGCTATCGCGTGGTTGAGCGGGATGTAAACGCCCTGACAGACGCTGCTTATCAACTCCTGATGAGTCCTGAAGATGTGGAAGGACGGGAGGCTTTGTTACAAAAGGGGCTTGATCTGGCGCAGGTGGCTTCTAAACTGATTGAAGTATATAGAGAAGTGTTACAATGAACGTTTATTGGTACGAACAAAAAGGGATGTTGGGCGATCTGCAGGATTTTGAGATTTTGGTGTCGGAGTCAGCGAACGATCCGATTTGGGACTCATTTGTCGAAAGTCACCCACATGGTCAGTATTCACAGACCAGTCTGTGGGCGCAGGTCAGAGCAGAGCAGGGTTGGCAGCCAGTGCGGATACTGGTTAAAGTGGAAAACCGCATTGTGGCTGGAGTGCAGATGCTTGTCAAGCCCGCGCCGATCGCTGGCAAAGTTGGTGCAGTCTGGCGAGGACCCCTGTACAGTTGTGGTGAAGCGGGACTGATCAGAATAGTTTTAGAAGTCATGATCAATACCTGTAAACATCTTGGCATTCGCTTTTTGACGATTAGTTTGCCCTCTGAAGATACCCATCTTGTAGGGGAGGCAAGAAAATTTGGCTTTAACGAGAATCTACTAGGAGATATTGATTCCCGATGTGAAATTATGATTGATCTTTCATCTAGCTTGGAAGATATTCTTGCACGGATGTCATCTAAACGCCGCAAAATCATCAGGTGGGCTGACAAGCGTGGTATTGAGATTCGCGAAGGTACAGCCGGCGATATAGATACTTTTTATGAATTGCACCTGATAAGTGCGGAACGACAGGGTTTTTCCCCTTATCCAAAAAGATTTTATCAAAAGTTATGGCAGGTTTTTGCACCATCTCAGCGCGTTAAGTTATTTATTGCCGAACACGAGGGACAACCGGTCAGTGCGCAAGTCAACATCCTTTTTAGAGATACGGTAAGCGCTTATAAGATTGGCTGGAACAGACAACATGCCAATCTATATCCGAACGATAAGCTTGACTGGCACACAATATGTTGGGCAAAGGCGCAGGGATATCGCTGGTATAACTTTTTGGGTGTTGAGATACCGGTTGCCGAAGCTTTGCGTAAGGGATTGCCGATTCCGCATGATCACAAATATACCTACAGCCACTATAAACTTAACTTTGGTGGGCAGCCTGTTTTTTATCCTCCGTCGTATGAGCGCGCACTTATACCGGGCGAGAGATGGTTGTATTGGATCCTTTTCGACAGGCTGATCAAAACCTCAGTTATCAGATGGGCGGTCCATCGTTTAATAAAGATAGCTATTGGATAAGATGAGACTATCAGAGAAGATAAACTTTTTGAGATGGAATTGGATAAATATGATAATTATTATGTTGAAACATGGAAAGGGTGTTAACTTGGCTATCCGCGCTTACAAGGGAGGAATCTGGTGAGTTTTGATGTATCGTCTCAAATTTCTGAAGGATTGGAAGATCCTGAATGGGATAACTTTGTTTGGAACGTGCCGGACGGACATTATACACAGAGAAGCTTGTGGGGGCAAGTTAAGTCCATTCAAGGCTGGCGATCTTTTCGTCTTTTACTTAAGAGGCGTGGCGAGATTATTGCGGGGACACAAATTTTTGTTCGTCCCATGCCGCTTTTTGGTTTGATCGGCTATATCTCAAAGGGTCCACTTTTTAGGGAAGATGATCAGGCATTGTTCGGACACTGTCTTAGGGAGATCCAGCGGTACTTATGTGCCCAGAACGTTCAATATTTTGTTCTTCAGCCGCCTGATCATGGAGATAAAGTCGTTGAACTGCTGATCGAGATGGGCTTTCAAAAGAGTTCACAGGGTGACATTGAGAAACCCGCTACAATCCTGTTAGATATCAGCCTTGACCCTGAAATTATCCTCACCACTCAGATCAAATACAAAAAGCGTAATGCAATCCGCCGTTCACAAAGAACCGGCTTGTTATATCGTCGGGGTACAAAAGCAGACCTGGAATTCTTTGCCAGACTACACCAAATGACTGGTGAGCGGAATCAATTTCAGGTGCAGTCGAAGGCATTTTTTGAAAAATTGTGGGATGTGTTTGAGCCGCGTCAGCAGTTGGCGTTACTGATAGCAGAGTATGAGGGAGAACCATTGGCTGCCAGTCTTGTCCTGGCATATAAAGACACCGCTTACGGTTATCGGATTGGCTGGTCTGGCAGGCACAGCAATCTGTGTCCCAATGAAGGTGTAATCTGGTCTTCTATACTGTGGGCAAGGGAACAGGGATACCGCTGGTTTGATTTTGGCGGTATTGATACAGAAGCAGCTCGAGCAGTCTTAAATGGGCAGGAGCTACCCGCTCATTTGCTGAATACTTATAGTGAGTATAAACTTCATTACACAGAACAGATTGTAATGTATCCCGAAACATATGAGTATATTTGCAGCCCGTTCTTCAGATGGCTATATGTAAGAATATTTTGTTATTTCCGTCCTGTGCTGATGTTCGTTTATCGTCTCTATCGAAGGAGGTAAAGTGAAGCCGGGGCGATAGTTTATGACCCTCTCTAAATTGATTGTTGAGATAGGTATATTCTGTTGTTTTACTTCGTTACGCGTTATTTTTATAACTCACCTTACGCAGATTTGAGTAAACTTGGTGTATGAAAAACGGCAAACTCCTGGACTTGTACAGCGACTATCTGATAAGCGCCTTTGGGCAAACCACCGCGACCGGGCTGTCCTCCCTGTTGGATGGTGA
>DAOTYY010000078.1:0-2498 GCA_034434695.1 Anaerolineaceae bacterium | reverse complement strand
CGAGGCGAAGATGATACGCTTTCGACTGCTGGTAGGATTTATTTTAGTGGGTTTGCTTCCGGTTATTGGGATGGGGGTTGGTACGTATCTGATTAGCTACCAGAATGGGCGTCAGCAAGCTTTGGAGAGACTCGAATCGATCGCGGCTAGAAAAGAGTTATCCATTCAGATATGGCTACAATCCTTAGCACAAGAGCTACAGGTTGCAGCTCAAACAGATGTCTCCCCAAAATTGGTTATCAATGCATTGAAACTTTCCAATGAGGGCTTTTCCTATAACTGGTATAACAATCTGGTACGAAAAAGACTGCAATACTTCGTTGGACAATCCACCCAGTTAGAGGAATTATTCCTGGTGGATTTGGCTGGAAATCTGGTTGTTTCAACCAACCCTCAGGCTTATGTAGATAATAACTACAAAGAAAAACTAGCGTTGATAGATAGATTCGGAGACAATTATATTGAACTTCCCTTCCTAACCAACTGGAATGCAGGAGGGGAAACCGACTCGCCCAATGGTATCTTTCTCACGATGGTTGTTGATAATGATGGGACAAGGGTTGGGTGGATTGGGGGGAAATTTAAATTAGAGCCGCTTTTAGATATTTTACGGGAAGATACCGGCCTGGGTGAGACGGGAGTTGCGTATTTGGTCAATTGGGATCATTCCTTGCTGGTTGGTACGGAAAAATTGTTTCTAAACGGGAATGAACAAGGCGTTTTGCGCACCATCGATACCGACAGTTTAAATGCAGTTATCCGCAGCGGATCAAATATTAAGGGGATTTTTTCTAACCCGAGGGGGATACAAGTTGTGGGTAACTACCGATGGATACCGGAGCTCAAAGTTGTCTTATGTGTGGAACAGGAGATCAGAGAAGCATTAAAGGGTGTGTTTGCCAATGCAACGATGAATTTTGTGATTGCGTTTTGTGCCTTGGCGGTTGCTGTGGGTGCTGCGCTTTATATGACCCAGACGATTGCGAATCCAATTATTAAGTTAGCCCATACCGCTTCTCAAATTGCGCACGGTGATTGGGAGCAAACTGCAGTCATCGAACGAGATGATGAGGTAGGAGCTTTGGCAATCGCATTTAATAGTATGACAGTTCAACTTAAAGAATTAATCAATTCGTTGGAACAGAGAGTTCAAGAACGAACTCGTGACTTACAAAATGCAAATAAGGAATTGAACCAGCGAGCATTACAATTGGAAACCAGCGCCAAGGTGGCGAGAGAGATCACCTCCATTTTGAATATTGACCTTTTGTTAAAAAGAGTTGTTGAATTAATTCAAGAGTCTTTTGACTTTTATCATGTTCAGGTTTTTTTGTTAGATAAGGATAATAACAAATTGGTTTTAGGAGCCAGCAGCGGAAATCGAAAAATCCAACATCACCAAATTCTGATTGACGGACGAAGCCTCAATAGCCTGGCGATCCTCTCTGGAGGCACCCAAGTCGCAAATGATACAGCACAAACCCCGAACTTTTTATATGATGAAGGACTGCCCGATACGCAATCTGAGGTTGTCATCCCACTGCGGGTTGGCGGGCAGGCGATCGGCACCCTGGATATTCACAATGATCAGGCTTATGCCTTCAAGGATGAAGAAATCATGGTATTCCAAAGTCTTGGAGACCAGATTGCAATTGCTATTGAAAACGCACGCCTTTATAATCAAAGCCGGGATTTAGCGGTTCTGGAAGAGAGAAATCGCCTTGCCAGGGAATTGCACGATTCCGTTACCCAGTCTTTATACAGCCTGCTGTTACTGACCGAAGGTTGGAGACGTACACTCAATGGACAAGAGAAGGTAGATATTGAGAGCTACCTTTCTCGCATTAAGGAAATTTTATCCAGGTCGTTAAAGGAAATGCGCTTATTAATCATGGAGTTGAGACCACCAAGTTTAGAACAGGAAGGTTTGGTGGGAGCATTACAAAAACGATTGGATACAGTGGAAAAAAGAGTAGGAATTAAAGCTCGAGTTATGATGGAAGAATTTTGTGATCTTCCTATTGCGGTTGAGAAAGAGCTGTATTGGATTGGTCAGGAAGCTTTGAATAATTCATTAAAGCACGCCAATGCAAGCCACGTGACGGTACTCATCAACGTAAAAGGTTCATCGGTAATATTAAAGGTGATCGATGATGGAATTGGGTTCGATGTTCAGACAGCGCAGAGTCAAGGGGGAATGGGGTTATTCAATATGCGCGAACGAGCTACAAGGTTAGGGGGAAGTTTGAGGATTGAATCTACGATCGGGGCAGGGACAGTAGTTACTGCTTGTGTTCCCCTGAGTCTCGAGAGTGCGTTAAGGGTGAAAGAGGTGGATGGGCTATGAATAAAATTCGTATTCTGGTTGCTGATGATCATCCTCTTATCCGGGACAGCTTGCGCATGCTTCTCAATACAGAGGCAGATTTAGAACTGGTAGGAGAAGCCGCAGATGGGGATGAAGCGGTACGGAAAGCGCTTGATCTTCAACCGGATGT
>DAOTYY010000077.1:0-20719 GCA_034434695.1 Anaerolineaceae bacterium | reverse complement strand
GTCAACTACTGTCGGCTAAAGCCGACAGCTTGTCCCTGAACCCACGGGGTTCGAGACCATCGGCAGGTTGACGACTGCCCTGGCTCGGATGTTCCGAGCCGCTGCAGTATCCGCAGGAGCAGAGAACCCGCAGGATACACAGGAGAAAAGAACTTGAGTACGACGGTTTGCTTTATCAACACAGCCGCAAACAGGACAAGTGCGAGAAGTGTTCCTGGGGTCAATCAAAACAACAGGAACACCAGCGCGTCTAGCCTTGTATTCGATGTAGGAACGAAGTTGATAAAACGACCAGTTAGCGTGCCTGCTTCTCTGCTTGCGACGAACCGTTGCCTCACGAATGCCCTTCAGATTTTCCAGAGCAATGCCTCGTTGAGTGTCTTGCGCCTTTTTTACAAGCCGCTTACTAATTACGTGGTTGACGTTAGACTGAAATCTGGCCTGCTTCCCGGACAGTCTCTTGAGTTTGCGTTTAGCAGATTTCGTACCTTTGCGTTGAAGGCTGCGGCGGCGATGCTCGTATTTCCTGCGATTTTCCTCGACTGCCTTGCCGCTAAAAATCTCTCCGTCACTATCAGCTGCAAGATTGACAATGCCAAAATCAACGCCGAGGACATCTTCAACATCAAGAGGAGTTGGTTCCTCAACATCGCAGTAGGTGAACAGATAAAACTGACCATTTACAAATACCAAATCGCTTTCACCGCGCTGGCTTTTCAAAAGTTCCGATTGATGTTCTCCACAAACGAACGGGATACGCATTCTCCCGTTGATTGTCCAAATAGAGACTTCGGAGCGATCAACATACCAGCGGAGAATGCGATTGTCAAAAGCGATTGCCCCATGTGGTTTAAAAACTCGTTTGCTCTTCCGATCCGCTTTATAAGCATCCGCGACTTTCGATATACAGCGAACAACAATCTGGGCAGTAAGCGGAAATTTACTGCGAGCATCATGATAGGCAAGCTTGTGGAGAGGAAACTGGCGAAAAGTCTTTTTCTCCCACGCAAGTTCAGAGATGTGATTACAAGCGGAATTAGCCATCTCAAGCGTTTGCTTGAGCGATTGCGCCTGTTCTGGTGTAGGGAGTAGTTTGACCTTTGGTGTAAGTTTCATGTTGTAAATATAGCACATGCGTTCTGTAACGTCAATATATTGAAGAAAGGAGGTATGCGCTTTCCTCTGTCTTCTTCAGAAGACAGTCTCCAGCGCTATGTTTTTTATGATTCGATATGTCAAGGAATGTAAGGACCTAAACCACACGCAAACCATAAACGAATCCATACGCGTCGTGGTATCTGATATGATTGCCAATGTCACCCAACGCGGCGATCAGGCATTGAGAGAATATTCAGAGCGCTTCGACCGCTGGTCACCGCAAAGTTTCCGCCTGTCTGAAAACGAAATTAAAAGCCTGATCGCAGAAGTGCCCGAGCAAGTTCTGAATGACATTCGCTTTGCCCAGGCACAAGTTCGGCGTTTTGCCGAAGCCCAGCGCAGCACAATCCATGATTTGGAAGTGGAAACTCTGCCTGGTGTTACCCTGGGACATCGCGTAATACCAGTGGAAAGCGCCGGTTGCTATATCCCCGGTGGACGCTACCCTTTAGTATCCTCAGCGCACATGGGCATCATCCCGGCAAAAGTCGCTGGCGTCCAGCGGGTGATCGCCTGTACTCCTCCATCCCAGGGACGCCCACCAGCGGCAACTGTGGCGGCAATTGCACTGGCTGGTGCAGATGAGATTTATATTTTGGGCGGTGTTCAGGCTATCGCGGCTATGGCACTTGGCACAGAAACGATTGCCTCGGTAGATATGATTGTTGGCCCGGGTAACGCTTATGTTACCGAAGCCAAACGACAGTTGTTTGGCAAAGTGGGAATTGATTTGTTTGCCGGACCGTCTGAAGTGTTGGTCATCGCTGATGAGAGCGCGGATGTGGAACTGGTTGCTGCTGATTTACTGGGACAGGCTGAACATGGGATCAACTCGACGGCAATCTTATTGACCAACTGCCCCAAACTGGCAAAAGAGTTACCGGCAGAAATTGAACGACAATTACAAACTCTGCCTACTGCTGAGGTTGCCAAAGCAGCCTGGCGGGACTATGGCAAGATTATTCTTGCAGACACAACCGATGAAATGATTGCTGAGGCAAACCGTATTGCATCAGAGCATGTCGAGGTATTGACTGCAAATCCAGATGAGTTTTTAGAAAAACTGACCAACTATGGTTCACTCTTCCTTGGCCCGGAAACTACTGTCCCCTACGGTGACCTGGTGATTGGCACTAACCACACTCTTCCAACTGAGCGCGCCGCCCGCTACACTGGCGGTTTATGGGTGGGCAAGTTCCTCAAAACCCTGACCTATCAACGCTGTACGCCTCATGCCAGCGTGAAAATAGGTGAAATTTGCTCCCGGCTGGCAGAGCTGGAAGGCATCTGGGGACACAAGAAACAGGCTGATTTACGTGTACAGCGTTATCGAGCAAATCAATAGCACTGCAAAAAGAAAACCGTGAACAGCTCCTCCTTGTCTGTTCACAGCCTGATTTTTGATATTGTATTTTTTATTTTTATTGCAAAAAGTTCATCGGGTTTACGCGTCCATACTGATCGCTGCGCAGCTCAAAGTGCAAATGTGGGCCTGAGGACTTGCCAGTACTCCCAACCGCACCGATGACACTCCCTTGGTATACGTAGGAACCACAATCTACATTATAAGCACTCAAGTGCGCATACAGCGATTGCCAGCCATTACCATGATCAATCACCACCACATTGCCATATCCCCAATCATTCCAGCCAGCATAAACCACCACCCCATTATCTACGGCAAATACCGCATTCCCTTCTCGACCTGCAAAGTCAACGCCAAAATGATTGGTTTCAGGCGAATAATCAAACCCTGAAAGCCAGTGCTCCACCGTAGGCCAGACAAATGTGCCGTTGCCCACCGGACCATCCACGACTGTACCGCAGAAGCCGGGTCCAAGAACCTTCGCCACAGCCGGGTTCTGGCGAGTGATGCGCGGGGCGCTCCATGTGACAAACTCACGACGCCCGCCGGGGATAACCAGCCATGTCCCCGGTTCAATATTCGGATTGCTCCAATCTCCCAGCTTTTCTGGATTCAAGTTGTTTGCTGGAAAATTGATAATATCCTCTGGCTTGACACCATAGAACTGCGCCACGCCGTTCAGTCCGTCGCCAGCATGCCATTCGTAATACACCCCATCCACCGGTAAAATGTTCAGCTTCTGTCCTGGGCTTAACAAATGGGGGTTATCCGCCAGAACATAATAATTGCTCCACAAAATTGTTTCTGGGCGCAGGTTGAATTTTTCTGCAATTCCGAAAATCGTATCACCTGCCTTGACCTCATATTGCACAACGCTGTCACGCGGTTTGGCGGGCAATAAGGTATGCAGCACCACCTGACGGGTGACCCCCGCAGGATAAACTTCGATACTGGGAACATTAAAATAAGGCACGGCGACAACCGGGGTACTTGTGGCAAGCGATGCAGCGTTAACTGCTCCCTCTGCTGGTTCCAACGGACCTTTCAAATAAAAATTCTCCATCACCCAGATCACCAGCAGGATTAGAATGAGCGAAGCCAGAGCAGTGCCGATGCGCAGAGTAATTTCTCCCAACCCCCAGCGCAGGACGTTTTCCCAAATCTTTTCCCAGTCTATTCGTTTGCGTTTTTGTTCCGGCTTTGCAACCGCAGCCTCTTCAACTCGTTCAACATCGCCTTCCACAAGGGAAGTTTGCGGTGTCGAGAAATCTCCATCCATCTTTTGTAACCTCTGTGGTCATCATAACATAAGCCACAAAACCGGTCAAGCGCATCGCTACAGCATGACCATCACTGCGAGTCGGGGGATGTAATCCGACAGCAAACGACGGAAATCGAGCCCTTGATTAGCAAACATTAAAAAACTCTATGCCCAAAGAGAACAGCTGCCTTTCGGGAAAATTTCCTGATAGTTTCCTTCATAAGTAACTGTTCACCCGGTAAGTAAAAACCTTATTGTCATTGTCTCTCCTATACTACCCTACCCCCACACAAGCATAAACAAAAGCTGGCGGCGGAGAAATGCGGAAAACACCGCGCCCATCCACCAGCACAGGCAAGCTCATCCGCAAGCGCAGAGCGTCAAAATCCAGCGAGCGATAGGCGTCGTGCGCCACCATCAACACAGCGGCGTCACAGCCCTCCGCCAACGTCAGCAGGTCTTTCTGATATTCTGCAACATACGGATCATGCACCACTACCACAGCGCCCTTCTTTTTCAGATGTTCAACCAGCGCTTCGCTGGGACTGTTGCGCGTATCATCCGAATTCTCTAGATAAGCATAGCCCAACACCAGCACGCGCGCCCCTTGCAGCGAGCGACCAGCGCGCGCCAGCGTTCGCTCCAGCAGAGTAGCCACGTGGAATGGCATATCATCATTAACCTGCCTGGCCGCCGGCACCATGCGCAGCGATATATCCTGTCCCTGCACGCCATACGCTAACAGCCAAGGGTCTTTAGGAATACAGTGCCCGCCTACGCCGGCGCCTGGCAGGTGCATCTGCCGATACGGACTTTTATTGACCAGCTCACGCACTTTCCATACATCCCCGCCCAGCGCCTCGCAGATCAGTGCCACCTCGTTGGCAAAGGCGATTTGCACATCACGATAAGCATTTTCTACCGTTTTAACCAGCTCTGCTGTGATCCAATCTACCGGGTCAAGATCAGCCTGTACGATATGCCGGTATAACGCGGTCATCGCAAGCGCAACTTCCGGGCTGCTGCCGCCCACCACGCGGCTCAACCCGCGCAGGTTTGCCAACAATTTACCCGGCATCACCCGTTCCGGACAGTTGCCCAGATAAAAACCATCGTTTACCCGCCGCCCGCTGCCCTGCTCCAGTAAAGGTTGTACCACGTTGGACATTGTCCCTGGTGCAATTGTAGATTCAACAATTACCAGTGCTCCCGGTTTCAATACCGGCGCCAGGCTTCTAAGCGACGCGCGCAACGCTTCGTAACGCGGCGTGTGCTGGTCATCTACCGGCGTCTCGACATCAATCAAAATCACATCCCGATCGCTGATCATACTGTAATCTGTTGTGGCGCGCAGTTGCCCGCTCTTAACCACCTTGTGCAGGAGTTCCGCCAATCCTGGCTCTTCACCTTCAATCGGTGAAAGACCGGCATTGATTTTCTCCACCCGTTCCGTTTTGATTTCCACACCCAAAACATCAAATCCAGATTCGGCAAACATGGCTGCCACCGGCAAGCCAACATAACCCAGCCCAATCACTGCCAGACGCGCCGTTTTCTGCTCAATCTTTTCTTGCAGTTCAGCCAGCCTCACGACTTCCTCCACTCATCACACTTTTTTACTTCAATCACCCGGTGTTGCATTCCGGACTCGATCAGCATCAGCGCCAGCCGCAGCGCTGCCAGCCCATCCTCGCCGCTTACAGGAACCTCTGCCTCACCGCGTACTGCTTTGAGAAACGCCTGCAACTCGGCTTTCAAAGGCTCATAACGCTGTAATGCGAAACGGGTCATACTGCCCTCACTAACCCCCTTGAGATGCGCCAGAGTTTCCCAGGTTGTACCACTGGCATGGGCATTTTCATAAAAGTACAAATCCTGCATAAGGTCATCTACCCGAAACATACCACGCTCACCCAACACCAATACCTCACGCAATTTCGTAGGCGTCAACCAGTTGATTTCAAGCGCTCCAGTAATCCCATCCGGAAAGTGCAATAAACCAAACATTAAATCCTCATGATCAGTATGAATGCGCCTGGCAAGTTCGGCGTAAACTCGGTCAGGTTCGTGTCCAGTCAGAAAACGCATGATATCCACATCATGTGGCGCCAGGTCTACCACTACACCCACATCACGAATGCGTGCCGGGAAGGGACCCGCCCGGCGGCAAAAAACTTGAAAGATTCGCCCCAGTTGACCAGCCTGTAAACGTTGCTTGAGCGCCTGTATCGCCGGATTGAAACGCACAATGTGCCCTACCATCAACACTCGTCCCAATGCATTAGCCTTTGCAATCAGGGTTTTGCCCTGTTCAACGGTAGCAGCAATTGGTTTTTCAATCAACACGTGCGCGCCAGCTTCCAACGCCGCCAGTCCCACTTCTTCATGCAAAGCCGTTGGCACAGCGATCGTTACCGCTTCAGGCTTCTCATTGTCTAGGAGCTCCCGGTAGTCGGTATAGGCGGGAACATCATATTGATCACCCACCGCCTGCGCCACTGCCGGGCTTGAATCAGAGACCGCCACCAGCTCCGCTTCAGGCAATTCGTCATATACACGGGCATGGTTTCTGCCCATCGAACCCACGCCAATCACTGCCACGCGCGTTTTCACTGTTAAGCTCCCATAAAAGTATTCACTGCCAACACAACCGCTTCCAAATCGCTCTGCGTCAAAGCAGGATGAACCGGCAGCGAAAGCACTTCAGCAGCGGCTTTCTCTGTTTCCGGCAGTTCCATGTGATACCCTAATTCGTTAACATAGAACTTCTGGCGATAAATCGGCACCGGGTAATACACTTCGCTGCCAATCTCCATGCGTTTCAGATATTCGCGCAGCGCATCTCGTTTACCGTCCGGCACGCGTACTGTGTACTGATGATACACATGTCCATATCCTTCCGGAACATACGGCGTTATTACGCCCTTTAGATTCTGATCATAAAATGCCGCATTTTGCCGCCGCCTGGCATTGAACTTCTCCAGCTTTCCAATTTGAGCCAGCCCAATCGCTGCATGGACATCCGTCATGCGAAAATTGTAACCCAATTCATCATGGTAATAACGCACTCGCATCCCATGATTGCGAATGACGCGGCAAGCCTCATCAATTGCCGGCTCGTTCGTGGTGATCATTCCACCCTCAGCAGAAGTGATATTTTTGGTCGGATACAGGGAAAACGTCCCCGTACCAAATGAACCCACTTTGCGACCCTTGAATGTCGCCCCGTGACTCTGGCAGGCATCTTCTATTACCGCCAGATTATATTTGCCGGCAAGCTCCATGATAGCTTCCATGTTACAACTCAATCCAAACAGGTGTACCGGTAGGATGGCTTTGGTACGCGGCGTGATCGCTGCTTCAATCTGATTAACATCCAGATTAAACGTGCGGGGATCAATATCCACAAACACGGGACGAGCGCCAACATATACCACGCTGTTCGCGGAGGCAATAAACGTGAACGGTGAGGTGATAACTTCATCGCCGGGACCAATTTGATGCGCCAGTAATGCTACATGTAATGCTGTGGTACCAGAGGATGTAGCAATCGCAAAGCGGGTTTCGCACATTGTCGCAAATGCTTCCTCGAACGCTTTTACGCGTGGGCCCTGGGCAATAATGCCTGACTCAAGCACTTCCCAAACAGCTTGTTTTTCTTCTTCCCCCATCAGAGGTTTTGCCATGCTGATCATTCGCTCATCTCCCAAATAGATTTTTTGATTTCAATTTGCTGACCACATTCTAGACAGATCATCATAACTTTATCGCTCTTTTCTTCTTTTGTGGTCAATCGAGCGCCGCAGGGGCAAACAAACCCATGCAAGCGCGCTGGGTTGCCATAGACCAGCCCATATGCAGGGACATCGCGCGTCACCACACTCCCCGAACCAACCATTGCCCATTCACCAATCGTCACGCCACAACGAATGGTTGAATTAGCACCCAACGCTGCCCCGCGCTTGACCAGCGTTGCGGAAATTTTCCAATCTGTAGCCGCTTTCAGTGTGCCGTCCGGGTTTATCGCGCGTGGTCGCATGTCATTCGTAAAGCAAACATGCGGACCAACAAAAACGCCGTCCTCCAATGTCACACCATGATAAACCGAGCTGTAATTTTGAATTTTGACGTTATCCCCAATCGTTACATCAGCATCCACATAGACGCCTTTGCCCAATATGCAATTCTGTCCGATATGGGCGCGCGGGCGAATCTGACAATGATGCCAGATGCTGGTGCCATCTCCAATTGTGGCATCCTCAGCTACTTCTGCAGTTGGATGAACTCTAATTGCCATTTTGATCCTCTGTCACATAAAATTCAACAAAATCTCACCAATTTTTTCTGCCGTATGCCCATCACCATATACTGGTTGATGTTCACCAACTGGATGCCAATTTTTCACAGCATCCACAATAGCCTCACCATTTGCGCCTACTAACTTGTTCCACCCCAGCCTAACCGTCTCTATCCATTCGGTCTCATCACGCAACGTGATACAACGCACACCCAACCAGTATGCCTCTTTTTGCATACCACCCGAATCAGTCAAAATACAATCCGCATTCGATTCAAGCAGTAACATTTCAAGATAACCAACCGGTTCTATCAAGCGTACATGGTCTTTCGTAAAAAGCCCCGATTTTTCAATTACCTTACGGGTGCGCGGATGCACCGGGAACACAATCGGCATTTCCAAGCGATTTAATCCATCCAAGATGGCAGCCAGCCGATTGACGTCATCGGTATTGGCAGCGCGGTGCACTGTAACCAGTGCATAGGTGCGTGGCTGCAAACCCAACTCAACCAATGGATTCACTTTGCGCGGCGCAAGCTGAATAAAATGGAACAACGCATCTGCCATAACATCGCCGACAACGAAGACACCTTTGTTGATGCCCTCTCTAGCAAGATTGTCCATAGCTTGCTGCGTTGGACAAAACAGTGCATCAGAGACGTGATCACACAACACGCGATTGATTTCTTCTGGCATAGAGCGCTGATAGGAGCGTAATCCAGCCTCGACATGCGCAACTTTAACTTGTAATTTTGCCGCCGCCAGCGCTCCTGCAAGCGTTGAGTTTGTATCACCATACACCACCACCCACAGGACGCTCGTTGAGCAATACCTGCTCAATTCCCATCATCATCCGACCAGTTTGCTCTGCGTGTCCACCGTTGCCAACCCCCAGATAAATATCCGGCTCTGGCAATTCCAATTGGTCAAAGAAGACCTGAGACATATTGTCATCGTAATGCTGACCCGTGTGCAGCAGAATTTCCTGACAATGCACCCGCAAGACACGCGAGAGCATGGCGGCTTTGATAAACTGAGGACGCGCTCCAACGATGCTAATCACCTTCATGAGTTTCTTCCACAATCCAATAATCTTGGAGAACATGACGTAAGACCCATCTACCCGGCTTCTCCTCTAACAACAAACCAGCTTCAATACAAGTTAACCGCAAGATATCCATGATCTCATCATCCCCATCCAGAAAAACGCATTGAACACCTTTAGCTTTTAGCTCGCCAACCACCCTCTTTGCCTTTTCTCGCCATTCCCGATACACCTGTAATGAGCTTTTCATGTACTGAAAAGCGCGCCGAGTGAGTACTTGCATCCCTTCGGGAGTCAGGTCATACTTAAGCCGTGTGCGATCAAGATGGGATACTTTGACATAGCCGCGGTTGATCAACCGCTTGATGTACCAATTGACACTGCCAACTGCTATCCCTAAACGTGCGGAGAGCCCTGCCTGGGTGACCATTGAGTCCTGCGCAATTGCATTCAACAGCTCATATTCTTGAGGTTTAACATCCTGGGAGGGCACTTGAGAATTCATTTTTTGAATTCTCACATGAAACCGACTATCTGTCAAGAGAGATTCTTTTCAGGTCTTCTTGGAAACGCTCGAAAAAATCGCTGCATAAGCTGCAACCACACGCTTCAGATCAAAGCGCATTGCCAGTGCGCGGCTCGCCCGACGCGCAGCCAGCAAATACTGCGGGTTGTTCAACAGTGTTCGCAGCGCTGCTGCAAATCCAGCCCGATCTTGCGGGTTCATCATGAAACCGTTTTCTCCTTCCTGAACGCAATCCACCCATCCCCCAATTCGACTGACTACCAATGCCAACCCCATTGCCAAAGCCTGAACACCTGCCACCGGCAACCCCTCTGAAAGAGAAGGCATGAACAGAATATCGCTATGACGATACCATTGCAATACCTCGTCCGGGGTTACCCAACCATGCAGCCGAATACGATCTTGAAGCCCCAATACCTGAACACGCTGTTCTACCTCCTCCTTGAGCGGGCCATCGCCGATCATCTCGCATTGCCACGGTAACTCCGTCAACTCAGCCAAAGTCTCAACAACCTGAAGTGGATTCTTCTGTGCCATAAAGCGCGCTGCGAAAATAATACGCGGCGGATCTTGTAAACGGAAGTCACCGGGGTCAAAAACCTGCAAATCCACGCCATTAGGTATCACTTCTATCGGGACAGGGTAACAGGCTTGGGCAAGCTGGCGCGTGAATTGACTGACTGCAATAACACGCTTCGCCCGCTTCCAAATCGGGGGCGTAAAAGGAAAAATCCAGCGAAACCATCTGCCCGTCTTTTCTGGCACACCTCCCGGCACATCGCCCAGATGCGCCGTGAGAATATACGGCACGCCTGTAAACATAGAAAGCGCCAGCGCAACAGCCCCAGCCGGGACAGCAAAATGCGCATGAATGACATCCGGCTTCCAATGGTGAACAATGCCCAGCCCATGCCAGAAGCTGACCAGCACATACCCCAGCATGGCACGTAAATCAGCCCGGAAAGCCCAGCGTCGTCCGGAGATAACCCTGCGAATATGAATGCCGGTTTCCTGCTCCTCCAATGGCAAATCGCCGTGATGGGCAGTCAGAACATACAATTGATGCCCCTGTTCCGCCAAACCACGGCATAAATCCTGCGCCACCCGCCCGCCACCGCCGCCTACCGGCGGGTATTCATGAACCAGAACCAGAATGCGCATCAGTTCCGCTTTCGCGCTGGAACGTCTGCATTGACGTTCAGCGTCTTTCGCACTGTGTAGGTTGGCTTCCCTTGAGACTCATGATAGGTGCGCATGAGCATCTCGGCAATTAATCCCATCAAAATGGATTGCGCCCCTAGGATGCCAATCATGATGGAAACCGGAAATAATGGGGACGTAAAAGGTGAAATCTCCGCAAAAAGACGGCGCACCGCCAGCCCAGCCAGCATGATAAAACTGAGGGAAATCAATGCCAGCCCGCTGCCGCCAAAGATGTAAATCGGCTTGTTGGCATAACTACTCAAAAATTTCACTGTGAATAAATCAAGTATCACTTTAATGGTGCGTTCGAGCCCGTATTTCGCTTTTCCAAACTTACGCGGGTGGTGCTGTACTGGCACCTCTATAATACGAGCACCAACCGAACTGGCATAAACCGGAATAAAACGATGCATCTCCCCATAAAGACGAAAACCGGTGAGGACCTCGCGGCGATAAGCCTTCAGCGTACAACCGTAGTCATGCAAGCGAACCCCCGTTACCTGTGAAATCAACCAGTTAGCGATGCGTGAAGGCACAGTGCGGGTAATCAACTTATCCTGACGCTTAATGCGCCAACCACTAACCACATCATACCCTTCCTCAAGCTTTTCGAGCATCATCGGAATATCCGCCGGATCGTTTTGCATATCTGCATCCATTAATACAATGATCTCGCCTGTCGAGTGATCAATTCCAGCAGCAATCGCGGCCGTTTGTCCAAAATTGCGCCGCAGGCTGACCACCCGAACACGCAGCGGATCACTGGCAGCTATCTTTTCCAATACGCCCAAACTGCCATCCCTGCTGCCGTCATCCACTAGAACAACCTCCCATTGTCCTTTAAATGACTCCATTGCTTTCAAAATCGCCTCATAAAGATGCGGCAGATTTTCCTCTTCATTGTACAGAGGGATGACAATTGACAAATCCATCGAATTCTCCATAATTGTTTGATCAATCAATCGGCGTTGAATTATAACATTTCATCAAGGCAGGCGACTTGCTTGGATAAACCCAACCAGTTATTGTGCACGTCTCTTTCGCCACCAGCGCCATACATCCCACAACCAGCCACTACTCAACACGAACGCGCTCAAGCCCAAAATCCAGGTAATCATCCGCCAAAAGGGCATCCGACCACTCCATTGGAAGTAACGAGTGAAATACCAGTGCGTAAAAAACGCCAGAAAAATGAACTCCACCAGCAGCCAGCGTACCAACCAGAAATCGCGCACAGCCAGTGCATACCGCATTGCCCAAGCAGCCAGAAGCGCCATCCACGGTAAAAACAGCGTTCGATAGCGCGGGTTATCCCACTGGTCGCCCCCAGCACGTGCCGAAGAGATCAGCGTCCAAATGACTACGGCAACGGCAAACCAGACAAGCACACGGCGATCAGCCAGTGGCTGTGCCTTAAAAGAGGTGTACAAAGCATACAGCAATAAAGGCGCCAGTGCATACCACCCCGCTGCGCGCAGAATAGCGATCACTTTCCATATCCACACAGTAGGATAGGCGATTGCTGCCGGCAAAACCGGCTGTGTCAATCCATAACCAATCAGCACCGGCGTTTTCAGCCAGCCCTGTATCTGATTCAAAGCCTCTTGCCAGCGCCCAGAATCCAACACAGTCAATCGCAAATCATACCAGGCAACAGACTTCAACCAACCGCCCAACACAAAAAACAAGCCTAATCCCGCAACCATTAACCCAATGACGCCGGCAAGGTGCCAAACTTTTGAGCGAGGCAGCAAGTATTCCAGCCAGAACCACACTGCCAATACTGCTACCACTGCCAGAAAAGCCCGCGAAGAGAACACAACCATCCCGGCTGTGCTGAAAGCAAAAGCCAAAATTGCCGAGCGTTTATCCGCTGCCCATTCCACCACCGACCAAAAAGCAATACAACTCAACCCTATCAAAAACGGTTCCCGCATTTGAGAGGCACCGAAAAAGATGCCATCCGGATACAAAACTAAAATCCATCCTGCCAGATTTGCCAGAGCAATGTTCCAGCGCTGATTGACCGCACGCCAGAAAAAGGGTACACCAAGTGCGGCTGCAAAAGCACCGAGAATCAGTATAAGAAACGGTCGGTGAGCATCCGGGCTGAGATAGGAATATACCATCCCCCCCAGTACCAATATCCCCCCATACTGGTCTGTGTCAAACTCCATATATAGCGCGTCTACAAATGAAGAATTAGACAATGCCATTCCCCAGGATTCCTGATCGCGTTTGTAGGCATCATAAAAGAGATAACCAGCCTTCTGGGTTGGCTCATTGTGTCCATATATGGGTAGTGCCAGGCTAATCGCCATCCCGATTCCAAGCCGGAGTACAAACGCCAGCACAATCATCCAAATCAGCGTTTTCCTGGCACCTGCCCAAAGCCCAACAGTCCAGAGAAAAAACACACTTAACCAACACAAAAACCCCGCCGCCAGCCAGCCACGCCAGAAATCGCCCGGGCCGAGCATAGCCAGCACTGCTCCGGTCACCAGTCCGACAAACAGGGAAAAAATCAGCCGCTTGATAGCTTTCATCAAAATAAACCTCTTATCCGTCAAGGCAATATCGAAAATTCAGAAAGCGCACGTTCAGCACGACTGCGCCACGTGTAACGCGCCGCATCAGCTTTCGCCTGTTTACCCAATCTTTGCCGCCTGTCTGCATCTTTCAACAGTAACTCAAGCGCTTTGCTCCATGCAACAGAGTCCTGCGGTGGACAAAACACCGCATTCCGCTCATTCAAAACCTCATGAAAAACTGGCAGATCACTGGCAAGAATGGGACGCCCACAAGCCAGATAATCAAACATCTTCATTGGACTGCAAATCTCGGCTGAATTGCCGCCGCTGCTTCCCGAAATTGCCTGCTCGTATGGCATCAAAAGCACGTCGCCAGCCGCCTGATACAACGGCAAACGACTGTTCTCCACGAACCCTGTCAGATGAACATTGCGCAACCCCATGTTATTCAACCGATTCTTCCACTCCAGAATATCCTGGGGACGCCCGCCAACCCATAAAAACAACACCGTTGGAAAATCATGCGCAAGCTGCAATAACAAATCCAATCCGCGCCCGGTATAAAAACTGCCACTATATACTACCGTCAGTGTTTGTGGTAACCCGAGCAGGCGGCGCGCTTCTTCTGGACGAGGCAAGTTCGCATAACGCTCCAGTTCCGTTCCATTGGGAGCAATTTGCACCATATCTTGTGACGGTAACCAGTGATACTGTTGCTGCACCCGTTCAAGCAAAGCCTCCGTAATCACCAGAAGGCGCTTCCTGCCTGGATAACGAATAAACTCACGAAACAACCGCGTACCCAATCGTCCGCTTGGTCGGTCATGCAATTCCAAAATCACTGGGAAACCACGCCACAGCGCCAGAACAGCACTTTGTAACATCCAGGTATAAATCAAAGTTGCACCCCAGCGTTGCGCCAATCCAACTGATTTCCATGCCAGATCATATCGTTTCCATACACGTCTGGTCTCAATCCACTGCACCTCAAAGGGCGTAGACAATCCATAAAAATCTGCCAGTTGCGTCCAATCCGTCCCTTGGTCGCCAGGAACCCATAAGCGAACCGGCCCATTCACCTGCCGCAAAGCCTGACAAACTTTCATGACCTGAATGCTATTTGCGGTTGTGGAGGGTATCGTTGAGGAAGCGATACAGGCGATTTTCACAAACCACCTCCCCGCTTTGCCCGATTGATTTCACGCTGACAACGCCAGACAATGATCCCCACTGAAAGGATAAAGTAACC
Organism: Anaerolineaceae bacterium; assembly: GCA_034434695.1. Classification (GTDB taxonomy): domain Bacteria; phylum Chloroflexota; class Anaerolineae; order Anaerolineales; family Anaerolineaceae; genus DYEC01. Next base: position 6,083 of record DAOTYY010000077.1, on the reverse strand, counting down.
GGAGAGCAGCCACGCCTGCGCGAGAAAACCGAAACGTGGTACGAGAATGAACATCAATACAGTCTTCACAATCCCAACCAGAAAGGTAACCAGTAACGGGAAATTCGGTTTGCCAAATGCCAGCATCAACGGACGGTTCCAGAAAAAGACGTTTGCAAACCCGTAACCAGCCACCAGGATCAGGATAGCCGGATAGGAAGGTAAATAAGCACCGCTTTTGAGCCAGCTCAAAAACGGCTGTCCTAAAAGTACCAGCCCTGCCACCGCGCTCATCGTCCAGGCGAAAGCAATCCATGCGGTGCGTCGCAACAGCGTCTGTAACACATCCCATTTCTTCTCCGCCACCGTGCGACTAATTTCTGGGAAGGTAGTCGCAATGAACGGATTAATCGGCATCAATATGATATTCATCACTGCCAGCGCAAACTTAAAATAGCCAGCCTGCAGTGTGCTTAGGAAAAAGCCCACCCATAACACTTCGCTATCCCGAATCACCAGATTAATCGTCCCGCTCAAGTTGGTACTGATGGCAAAACGAGCAATTGCCGAACGATCTTGGAGTAATCCTAACGGCGCGCTTAGCCAGTTTTCACCCAGCATGTGCTTAAGCTTGCCGTAAGCAGCCAGCATTGGTCCAATCCCAGAAACCAATTTGCCAAGCAAATACGCCATCAAAACAACTCCAATATCACCATGAAAAATAAAAGCAAGCAGAATCAAACCCGCCGTCAAAGCACTGGCGAAAAAGTTGATCAGCGCCTGAATACGAAAGTGATCACCAATCTGTAGCACTGCGCTGGCGGTCTCTGTCATCAAGTTTGCCAGTAATGCCAGACCATAAACAATAATCCATGATGCGGCTGCGGGGTCCTTTAACAAGTAAACCGCAGCCAAAGGTGAGAACAGTACCAGCAAACCATAAGCTGTCACAGATGTAATCGCTTCGGTCATCCCTGCAACCTTGATGACCGCTGCTGCGCGCTCTCTTTGTCCCAGAGCTAGCGCCTGACCAGCATACTTTACCACCACTTCGCCCATTCGAAATGAGAGCAGACGATTGACACTGGAAGCAAACAGGATCACCACCCCCAGCGCGCCATAACTGGCAGGACCCAAAAGTAACGCTGCCAGGATGCCTTGCAGCGTGCTTAAAACCATACTGATACCCTGACTGCTGAACAGGTATCCCGTATTACGAATCACCCGCAACAGCACTTTATCCTGCAGCCACTTCACTGAAAGACTCATGGGGTAAGAATTTGGCTTGCCCAATCTCTTTCTGCCTGATACCAAGCAACCAGACGGCGCATTCCCTCCCGCAAGGATACCTGTGGTTCCCAGTCAAGCAAGCGCCGGGCTTTGGATACGTCCGCCCAATTTGCCATCATGTCAGCCTTGTGAAATGGATAATATTCTATCTGCGCTTTTCGCCCAATCAATTCTTCCAGAATGGCGATCATTTCATTAATGGTGATCGTTTCATGTCCACCAAGGTTGATGATTTCATACCCTAACGGTCTGAGAGCTGAAATTGTGCCGCGTGCAATATCATCCACATAAGTAAACCCACGCGACTGCTCACCATTGCCATTCAGTCTCACCGTGCGACCTTCTGAAATCCATTGAGCAAATCGAAACATCACCATGTCCGGACGACCGGCAGGACCATAGACTGTAAAATAACGCACCACTGTGACATCAATTCCGTACAGATAATGGTAAGCATGACACATCGCCTCAGCACCTTTTTTGCTGGCGGCGTATGGCTGTAACGGGCTGCTGCTATCTGCATCCTCCGGGGTAGGCAAAGGTGCGTTCTTGCCGTATATGCTTGAAGTTGATGCCAGAATAAACTTTGGAATCTGGGCTCGGCGGCAAATCTCTAGCAGGTTCAACGTTCCAGTCATATTCGTTTCAACAAATGCCCATGGGTTCTCAACACTGGCGCGCACGCCTGCGCGCGCTGCCAAATTGATGACCGCATCAAAAGGTCCATACACAGCAGTCAGCTTTTCCAGCGCCGGAAAATCACAAACATCTTGTTGAAGGAAATAAAAATTGGGGTATAGTTTGAGCTGTTCGGCACGCCAGTGTTTCAATCGCACATCATATGCGTCATTCATATTGTCTATGCCGATGATCGTATGCCCATCCGCCAGAAGAAACTTACAGGTATGATAGGCAATAAAGCCTGCTGCACCAGTGACAAGGTATTTTGCCATTAGAGTTTAACCACCTTTGGATGATTCCTGGTAAGCTTTCCAAGCGCATTACGGGTATCTACAATTAATTGGGCATTTTCCAAAATCGCAGCATAGTCATATGCCGAATGATTGGTCACAATAACCACGCAATCTGCACTGCGCACAGCCTCCATCAAATTCTCAACACGGGAAAGATGCCATCCCTCATATTCATGCTCAATGTGTTTGATGTAGGGGTCATGATAGCTGACCTGTGCGCCTTTTTTCATCAACAGCCCAATGACATCCAGCGCAGGTGACTCGCGGATGTCATCTATATCCGCTTTGTAAGCCGCGCCCAAAATGAAAACCCGGCTGCCCTTTACCGGCTTCCCACGATCGTTCAGAGCATCTTGTACCTTTCCAACCGCGAAACGCGGCATGTTGGTATTGATTTCAGATGCCAACTCGATAAAGCGCGCATTGTAGTTCAATGACTTCAGTTTCCACGAGAGATAGAGCGGATCAATCGGGATACAATGCCCGCCCAAGCCTGGACCAGGAGTGAATTTCATGAACCCAAAGGGCTTGGTAGCAGCAGCTTCAATCACTTCCCAGACATCCACTCCCAAACGATCGCACATGATCGCTAATTCGTTGACCAGACCGATGTTGATCATGCGAAACGTGTTTTCGAGCAACTTCGCCATCTCAGCTACTTCAGTTGAGCTGACTGGCACGACCGTTTTCACTGCCTGAGCATACCAAGTCGCTGATACTTCGCAGCATGCGGGGGTAATTCCACCCACAACCTTTGGCGTGTTATATGTCGTCCAGTCTTTGCGCCCCGGGTCCACCCGTTCCGGCGAAAAAGCAAGGAAAAAGTCCTCGCCGACCTTTAAACCACAACAGCTTTGCAGTCTGGGCAATAGCATTTCGCGGGTTGTCCCTGGGTAAGTGCTGGATTCAAGCACGATGACCATGCCTGAGTGCATGTATGGCGCCAGCGCCTCAGTCGCAGAAACAATGAATGATAGATCAGGGTCGCCTGTTTTTCGCAAGGGAGTTGGCACACAAATGCTGACCGCGTCCGCCGACCGCAGTTCACTGAAATCGGTGCTGGCGCGTAATAATCCTTTATCCACCAGACGCTGTATCTGTTCGGATGGGACATCTAGAATATAGCTCTCCCCACGATTGATCATTGCCACTTTCTCTTCTACTGGATCAATCCCAACTACATTAAAACCAGCTTCCGCAAACACTACTGCCAGCGGCAAGCCAACATACCCGAGACCTAAAATAGACACCCGAGCACTGCGTTCCTTCAAACGGCGCATCAATACATCAAACGGTTTTTCCGCCATACTAACCTCTCTTTGCATAATAGAAGTAGATTAAAACAAACTCAACTGCGTCGGTGCATTACTTTCAGTTTTTTTATCCTCAGAAACTTGCTCAGGGGTAGATTCGATTTTCATCTCAGCCTGTGGCGACTGACGCGCCTGTTGAATGTAATCCGCCAGACGGGCAAAATCACGCTCAACAGCTAACTTCAATGAAGGCTGATGAAGGGCTGCAGCGGGATGATACATGGCAATGACCATCCGCCCCCCTACCCAGCGCGCCTGACCGTGAACATCGCTGATACGAACATTAGGGAAAAAACGCGCCATCGAATAGCGTCCTAATGTGATAATGATACGAGGGTTGATCACTTCAATTTGACGCTCCAGAAAATCACTACATGCGGCAAGTTCTTCCGGCAATGGATCTCGATTTCCTGGCGGTCGGCACTTGACCACATTAGTAATAAATACGTCGGAACGCCTGAGACCCGCCTTTTGCAATAACTCATCCAGATATTTACCCGCCGCACCCACAAATGGACGCCCCTGCTCATTCTCATAAAAACCCGGGCCCTCGCCAATCAGCATGATCTCCGCATGCGCAGGTCCCTCCCCCGGAACACCATTTTTACGCGAGTGATGCAACATACACCGGGTACATACCCTCACCTGACGTGCAATTTCTTCCAACACTTTTTCAGCTTCCATCTCCACAGGCTCCTGTAATTATTTATGACCATATTGTTCTATGTAAGAGATCTGGTCGCAAGTTCTCCAACGTCATCAGTACTGCGTCTTCACTGTTATCACGGTAATAGCGAGGTCGTATTCCTGTTTCAACAAAGCCAAACTGCCGGTACAAAGATTGTGCTGCCAGATTCCCACGCCTGACTTCCAGAAAGGCCGAACGCGCTCCTTCTTCGCTCGCAGCCAACAAACCTTTTGCAAGCAACCTCTGACCAATGTGACGACGGCGAAAATCCGGATGTACAGCGATATTGGCAATATGCACCTCATCCATGATGACCCACAAAACCAGCAAACCCACCACACGTTCTTCGCCCGTCTCATCCATTATCCCTGCTACCCACAGGCGTGCTGCCGGATTCTGGTTCAACTCGAATCGTAAGGAAAGCTCACTCCAGGGTAAAGCAGAAGAAGCGACATCAATAGCATATACCTGTGGTATATCCTTCTCTTCCATCCGGCGAATCAACAATTCCTGAGCGACTGGCATTTTCTTATTCCAACGAGGATTCGACAACATGCAAATAAATCGGCGATAAAGAGGCAATGTCGTCCGTTTTACCAGCCCGCCAGCGCTTCCATGCCAATTCAGCCAGATACGAAGGTCTGCGCAGTGCGCTCGCAGGTGAAACCAGAATGACGTTTCTGTACTTTCGCCCAAGCAGTTGACGGCTTTCTTTATCCAGCTCACCACAAACCAAGGTGGGTTTGCGAATTTGTTTGGCAAGTTCCTCGATACGTATCACTTGTGGACCTTCTTGTAACTGCCATTTGTCGCCCATGGGCAGATACCACCCAACTGCTAGACGTCCACGCCCGGCATGAAGGACAACTGCCAGCGTCAAATCTTGCACAGGCTGCGCAGCCGCAAGGATGTCCAGTGTAGGAATACCAATCACAGGAATATGTAGCGCCATCCCCAACCCCTTGACCACTGCAAGCCCAATACGCAGGCTGGTGAATGAGCCGGGACCAAGCGCAACTCCCAATGCCCGCAGTTCGTGCACAGTTACCCCACAGCGTTTCAACAACTCAGCAATGGAAGGAGATAATTCCACCGTGTGATGACTCTGCGTTCGCCAGATCATCTCACCCAATACACCGGCTTCATCATATAATGCCAGCCCCATCCATTGCGTCGAGGTATCCACAGCCAGCAGCACAGCTAACCTCCAAACGTACGACGGCGAAACTCCGTGACTAAAGACACGTATCGCTCTCCCCGTGGTTTAAAAACCATGCCGCGTTGCTCATCCGCCAGCCATGCAAATTGAACCCACAAGTGTTGAGGGTCCAGAGCAGCCTGAATGCGTTCGGGCCATTCTACTACCAGTGCTCCAGTTTCAAGCATCAAATGAATATCCAAATCCTCAGCCTCTAAGGCATCCTGCAGGCGATAGGCATCTAGATGATGCAGAACTTGTCCATCCGGTTTACGATATGTGTTCACCAGAACAAAGGTTGGACTGGATACTGCATCTAAAGAACCCCACCCTTGAGCGATTCCCTGCACCATTGTCGTTTTGCCTGTTCCCAAATCCCCAGAGAGACAGATTAAATCACCAGGCTGCAAGAGAGAACCCAGCCGAAAGCCCAACCGCCTCGTCTGCTCCGGGCTGCGACTGATAAACTCAATAACCTGAGGGGCAAAAATTGGCATGACTGAATTACTCACCTTACGCAGCCAATTGAACGGGATTGAGTTCCCGAAGAGCAGCGTAAGCCGATTGGATAGCGCGTACGTACAATTTTGATTTGAGAGCAAAGTGATTGAGTTTGGTGTTGCCTTTGAGCAGTTCAAGTT
>DAOTYY010000076.1:0-30076 GCA_034434695.1 Anaerolineaceae bacterium | reverse complement strand
TTCGGCGTCGGCTCCAGCAAGAACACCGCAGAAATCTTCTCGTTTGGCTGGAAGCACGCTTCATCGAAGGTCAGTCTATCGAGTTGATTTGCAGCCAATTGGCTCTATGAAGTTCTTAAAGTGCAAGGTTAGTAATAAAGTATTTGCGCGAGTAAACTCTTTATAAATACTGTGTTCCTGTCGAAAATTTTTCGCCACAGCAATCCCACTGATTGTCTCTTTTATCGTCGCATTGACCTCTGCCATTGCACGCATGCCCTGTTGTGTCACGCGCCTCGCCAGCCGACGATACGCCAGTGCCATCATAAACACAAATGGTACCAAAGCAAAAATAACCAAAGACAATCTGACATTAATCGTCAACAAAATCATAGCCAAAATGGCTGCTTCTGCAATTTGCGAGAATAAATCGGTTACTACTGTGATGAAGTTACCAAAATCGCGCGTATCCGTCGTGATGCGCGACAGCACCTTGCCAGAGGAAAACTCATCGTAAAACGATAGATCATGCTCAACTGCAGCCTGAAACGCCCGATTGGCAAGTTCAACAAGAATATCGGCAACCAGCCTGGCAAGCAACCGGCGATGTAACCAATTCAACAACCAACGTAATACCCCTACAATCAAAACAATTCCTGAAACAAGTCCTATCAATTCGAGGGTCGTCTTTTGCTTGAGCCAATCAAGTCCATGAGCAAGAATCACTGGCATAATTGCCCACGCACCCCCAACCAGAAACACCAGTAAAGAAATCAACACCAGCCTGCCCCAGTACGGTCGGAACAGCCCCCAAATGCGCTGAAACAAGTCCCGATCAGAATACATGCGGTCGTATTTTTCGGCGTCCAGTCCTTCAAAGAAGCTCATCTCTTCACCCTCACTCGCTAAAAATTCGCCGATAAGCCTCGGAAGCGCTCATTAATTCCTCATGTGATCCAATCGCTGCTATGCGCCCTTTGCGCAAAACAATAATCAAATCTGCCCAACGGATCTGGGAAAGTCGATGGGTGATCATCAGAGTTGTTCTGCCGTGCGCTGCGGCATAAATAGCCCTCTGGATTTTGTCTTCTGTTTGACTGTCAATCGCGCTGGTCGAGTCGTCCAGAATGAGGATGCTAGGATCCGTTAGCAGAGCGCGTGCCAAAGCAATTCGTTGCCGCTGCCCACCCGAAAGCATTACCCCGCGCTCACCGATCACCGTGTTATAACCATCGTCAAGCATCGCAACAAATTCATCAACCTGAGCGGCCCGGCTAATTTTCTCAACTTTCTCACGGCTTGCATCCGGTTTACCAAAAGTAATATTCTCAAGAATGGAGCGTGAAAACAGAAAAATATCTTGCTCAATAACCGAAATATTACGTCGTAAAGATTCTAAATTCCATTCACGCACGTCCACACCGTCAATAAGTACCTGCCCCTGGGTGACATCATACGTTCGATTTATCAATTTGATCAATGAAGTCTTGCCTGACCCAGTTTGACCAACAATGGCAACTTTTTGGCCTGCTTTCACCTTAAACGTGATATTTTCCAAGTTGCAGTCATCATTACCATGATATGAAAAACAGACGTTACGAAACTCAATCTCTCCCCGCATTTTGCCTTTGTAGCCCGAAATGTTCTGATCAAGATTGTTCTCTCGTCTCATTAACTCGAGAATACGACGAGCACTAGAAAAACCAAGTGACATTTGCGAATACGCCCAAAGTGATACAAAAGTTGGAAAATCCAACATTAAGAGCAATTCAAAATAACCCACAACCTGACCCAAATTCAAGGTGCCCAGCCAATACAGTAATAACGCGTGTAACAATCCAACTGCTAAAGCAATCTGCATCCACAGAAGCGGCATGTATTTTGCCTCAATGTCTCCTTGTCGGATCATCGCTGACCGATAACGAGCAACATTTTTCCCGAAATGACCGAGCTCCACAACTTCTTGCGCCGTCCCTTTGACTGTTTCAATGCCATTCAAAACTTCCTCCAGACGGGTATTCAATGCCCCAAAAGATACTCGCACTTCATCGGTCACTGGCTCCAGCCTTTTCAGATAGCTGCGTACTGAACTCACGTACAAAAAGATAAATATGAGGGGTGTCAAAATCAATGATGTGTGATAGGATGGCGCGACAAATATAGGTACAATCAGAAAATTAATCGAACCAATAACCAGGCTTACGCCCGGACTAAACAAAAAATTCACTTCACGAACATCATTTGTTGCGCGCGCCATCGTATCTCCAACTGGCTGTAAGCTGTGGAATGTCATACTCTTACCCAGCAAGCTAATGTATAACTCGTTACGAACATCACGCTCGACACGTTGTGCCACCATTTCAAATCCGCCATTGCGTGCAAACTGTAGCAGCGAACGCATCACCTGTGTCATCGCGAGCCATAACGCTAACTGCAAAAGGTACGTTCGATTCGGTGTAACATCAATGATCACGTTGAAAGCCTGTCCAATGAGTAGCGGTTGAACACCTGCCAAAACAGCATTACCAATTGCACCTATTAATGCCAAAAGCAAAAAGAGCCAGTGGCGAGCAGCATGTGAAGCAATCCATCCCGCCACACTACGCTGGTTCGTTTGAAAAGTTTGCTCAACCGTAAATTCTGAGAGGTAATTACTCACAACATCCTGCTAAGATTTGCAAGCTAACTGGATTGCAGCACTATCCATGCACGAATTTTTCCTGAAAGGACTAAAATAGAATAAAGCTTTGACTTATGTTGGCTATTCCAAAATATCAAAAACATTGCATTTTCAAGTTTTTAAGGAGAAAAAATGCTACGAGAGTTTAAAGAGTTTGCGCTGAAAGGGAATGTTGTTGATTTAGCCGTTGGGTTAATGATTGGAGCTGCTTTTGGGAATATCATCTCCTCGCTGGTCAATGACATCTTAATGCCGCCCATAGGCTTGCTCCTGGGCAACGTTGATTTTTCCAACCTGTTCATTAGTCTATCTGGGGCAACCTATTCATCTCTTCAAGAGGCTCAAGCTGCTGGCGCACCCACGATAAATTATGGGCTTTTCATCAACTCGGTGATCAACTTCCTTCTTGTTGCACTCACACTCTATTTCGTTGTACGCACCGTAAATCGCTTCAGGAAAGAACCCGCGCCCGCTGAACCAAACACCAAGCGATGTCCCTATTGTCTTTCCACTATCCCGACCAACGCCACACGCTGTGCATATTGCACTTCTGAACTACAATAGAGCATTAGCATTCATTTTAGACTAGCCCAGCCTCATGTTTTGGCTAATTGTTTCCATGCACCCACCCAGGGTTTTCCAAGTCGGTGATGCTCAGTAATCTTGACTGCCATCAGTTTCTGTCCAATTTGAACTGACGTTGAAGCAACGGCTGTCCAGTCATCGTTCAAAATCGCAATGCGCATCCTTTCTCCAAGCAATGCGCTCCATTCCCAGTCCAACCGAAATCGATCTGCTTTCAACCAATAGCCACGCTTTTCCCAAGCAGCAACGGACTGTTCTACTGTTTGGTGAATTTGAAACAGCGCAATGGCAACAAAAGCTGCCAAATCGCGGCTGATTTCATCTGGAGAGCTTTGTTTCATCAGTTCCCGCAACGCTAGAACCACCTCTTTAGATAGGCGAATTCGTTGTTTGCCAGCACTATCGGGGTCATAAATTCGACTCAAGCGAACCTCCCAGCAAATAAAAAAGTAGATTTACCATGCATTTCCTTTCACACAAACGAGGTAGATTATAGCTCAAATCAGTTTATTATTAAGTATCCAACAGACCCCAACCTCAATAATCGAGGGGCTGTGCCAAGACAGCCCCTCGTTAGAAGCCAGTTCCTGAAAGGATTATATAACATCCTTTCGTTTCTGAAAAACCAGAATGGCAATAAACTGTGCCAGCGAAATCAGAGTGATATAAATCCAGCGGGACAACACCGAACCGTGGAACATACGACCATAATTGTCGTAAACGATTCCCAGTATAGTCTCTGCCGCACCGATGGCTTCCTGACGATTGCGTTCCCAATCTTCGAGTTTCTCACCATATTTTTCCATTTCCACACGATACTCTTCAAATTGCCCCTCAACTTGATCGCCATATTCTTCCATTGACTGAACTTCCAGATCGATGTGCTGTTCAATCTGATCCTTTACGTGCTCCTGATATTCATCAAATTGCCCTTCAACCTGCTCCTTATATTCCCCCATCTGCCCAATAGTCTGATTTTGATAATCGCTAAATTGAGCTTCACGAGTCTGGCGATACTCTTCAAATTGTTTTTCTGTATCCGATTGATATTGCGCTGCACGCCAGGCAGCTTCACCAACTGCACGCGTCTGTATTTCTTCCGGAGATAACCCTGCATAATCCGTGGCCCGCCTCTCTGGGCTACCGCCCAGATGAATGGGCAGGCGTGTTGGCGTAGGATAAGGACTGGGCGTCGGAAGAAATGTCGGAGTAGGCAACAAAGTCGGGGTTGGATACTGTGTTGGTGTATGGCGCGGCGTAGGCGAAGGGTAACGTGTCGGTTGAGGCGGTTTCTGCGGCTCACCTTGCGACAAAGCTATTTTAGCGTCCTCGTCATAAAAATCCGGTGAAAGAATGCCTGGAAAATTAGCACAATTCTTGAATATATTTGCCCCCAAACAAAGGCAGGCTTCCTTCTGTGTTGGACTTAGCTTAATACGGTGTTCTTTTGAAAGCGACCAGCAGGGATCTTTGACCAACATATCACCCATCCCACTGGCATTTACAAATGCCTCAAATCCCCAACGGGTTGACATGAGGGGGCTGATAATCTCACCTAGTGGAATGCGCTGAATCGGCATTAAGAGCCCAGCAAATAGAAGCTGAGGAACAAAAGCGGCGATTAGTAGCAACTGAGCAGCATTCTGGTTTGGAGCAATCGCTGATATCATCAGTCCCATCAGGTAGCCACAAATGATCATCAGGATCATCGTGATCATCATAGCGGGATAGGCAAGCACGCTATTAACTACCGGGCGTGCCAGAACGAACACAAAAAACAAAATGACAATCCCCTGATAAATGGAAAGTGCCATTCCAATCCAAACTTTAGACAGAATATATGGCAATATTCGCAAACCTACTGCGCGTTCGCGTTTGTAAATTTCATTCTCCTTAACAATCTCACGCACACTGCCCATTGATCCAACCAAAATAGCGATCACCGCTGTAACAAACCATAATCCAAGAGCTTTGGTACTGTCACCCTGCACTGGATCAAAGAGCTTGGTACCCCAGATAAAATTCATCAGCCCTAACACGGGTGCCAACGCTAATGTCAGCCCAAGAGAAGCACTGTCTTGAATCATGCAACGCATTGTGCGGGCGGAAAGTACAATAAACTGTTTTAAGGCGGATATACGAGGACGCCGCTTGGCAGTTGGTGCTGCTTTTTGTGCAACCTGTACAGGAGTAAATTTTGGCTGACAATATTTTGCATATTTGCTGGCAAGATAACGTTCGCGCCAGTCTTCTGGCTTTCCACGCGCATCATCTTGAAGAATGCGATAAATATCGTCAAATTCCATGTCCTTTTCCAGACGCTCGCGCGGGGTGCGGAACTGGTCAAAATATTCGAGGGCTTCTTCCGGTGGACCATAAAAAGCCAGATAACCTCCTCGAGCCAGGATGATTGCCTTATCACAAAACATGACGTTCTTGGTGGCATGTGTAATAAGCATGATTGTGCGCCCCTGGTCTGCCAGATGACGCAGTAATTTCATCATTTCGTATTCTGTACCGGGATCTAATCCACTGGTTGGCTCGTCCAAAAAGAATAATCGTGGTCTCGTTAACAGCTCAACGCCTATAGAGACGCGTTTTAATTGACCGCCCGAAAGCCGTGAGATAGGAACATCTTTCTTAAAGGTCAAACCCAAATCATTCAAAGCCGCATTCACTGCCGCTTTTCGTTCAGCAGCGGTTGTATCTGATGGCATCCGCAACCTCGCCGCATAGTCCAATGCCTGCTCAGGTGTTAGTTCCATGTGAACAATATCTTTTTGTGGTACATTGCCAATATCATCCCGGAAAGACTCATAATTGCGGTATAAATCCACACCATTAACCAAAACTTGCCCACCTGTAGCGGGACGAAATCCATTGATGGCATCCATGAGCGTGCTCTTACCCGCCCCGCTCATGCCCACCAGCGCCACAAACTCATTCTGTCCAATGTGTAAACTGATGTCTTTCAGTAAATTGACCGTTTTTGACACCCACTTGTTGACGCCAATCACATCAATTTCATAGCCCTCCAAAGCGGCAGAGCGTTGCAATTCGTTACCGGAAAATTGAAACTGATAAGGGCCAATTTTGATCGCATCACCTGGTGTAAGCCACGCCATATGCTCAACCTGCTGCCCATTAACAAAAACCCCGTTGGCACTATGCGTGTTAATGATGCGCGAACGGGTACCTAACCGTTCAATAACTGCATGATAGCGGCTGACCATTGGATGATCGAGAACGATCTGGTTGTCTGGAGCACGTCCAATCGAGACACGGTCCTGTCCTAAAAGGTTCAAACGTCCACTGGGCATTGGCTCAGCAGCTTCACCTAGATCAAGCGCTACAACTGTGGAAACCTCTCCGCATGGAAGCTGAGAGGAGACCGGAACATGAGCCGACAGTGCTCGGGCTTGTTCTTGCGAAACCCCAGAGGACTTTAGCTCAAAAATGAACTCGTCAATCTGAAAAGTCTCCCCTGGCTCAAGCGGGTAAGATTGATGAGGATTCAGCCGCTGTCCGTTTTTATAGACACCGTTCTTTGAACCCAAATCCGTGACCGTGACCATCCCGCTGATCAATGTCACCCGCGCATGTCGGCGTGACACACCACTCGAATCCAGCACAATCTGGTTGCTAGCCTCACGACCAATGAACTGATCACCTTCGCTCAAAGTATATGAAATCCATCCACCCTGTCCTTGCCGATACTGCAATACAACCTGACGCATAGGGATTGATGGAGGAGATGGTGGCGGCAATGGAGCTTCAGCCGGCTTTGCAAGCACACCAGCTTGCTCACCGCCTTCTACTAGTGTCCGAATTGCCGACACAGAAAACTCATGGCTAAAGGCAAACTGTCCTGCGGCAATCGTCTTAAGTTGCTCTTCGGTGGAAGGAATGGGCAGCGGTATTTCTGCACCTTTCGCCAGCTCAATTCTAAGGCGATAACAGGAAATGGCAATCACCTGATGTGGCAGAAGAGGAGTACGACGGCGCGGCGAAAGAGGATTCCCATCCACTTGCGTACCGTTTGCCGATCCCAAATCCATTACCCACAAACCATCTCGTGCAATTTCAACTTGCGCATGCCGCCGGGAGACCTCGTTTCCAGGCAAGATAATCTGGCAATCTGATGCTCGCCCCAAAATATAGACCCCCTCATCTATGGAACGTTCTATCCATTCACCATCACCAACAGCCAAATGTAATATAAACTGCGTATTTCCAGACGAAGAGTTTTTCATAATATACTCCCAGGGGGTAAACGTTAATTTCCGCTTCCCGGAAAACCAGAAGGAAGAGTAACATGAACAGTAGGTACATACAAAGTAGGGATTGGGGGTTTCTGCTGGACACAAACACCCGGATCGGTTAAAGTAAGGGCACGTCCAAAACTCATACGACAAGTATTATCCACAGAAAACAATTTCTTTAGAGGATAATTTGGATTTTTCTCTAGTGGCGATCCAGCGTCAGCCTCGCTAAAGTTATCATTGTAGTCAAACATTCGAACATCCATTAAACCATCATCTGCCCAGACACCAAACAAGAAAGAGGAAGGATGATCCAGCATGGATTTCTTAAAAGCAATCTGAACTACAGAGGATTTGTCTGGGGCTCTTCTCCCCCATACCAGATCGGGATCATGGTTATTTTGAGTCGTAAAAACAACCACATCATAACCATCCCCACTAGACGGAACATCCATTACTAACGGCCGCTTGCGCCCAACATCATTATTCGAGTCGCCATAGGCAGTCACATTGCTTGTTGTCCACCGTGCTTCAAAAGGAGGGGCAACCAAAATCAGATAATCACCGCGACCGTCAAAATCTGTATCTAATTCGACTCCATAATTTGCTTGTAGAGTTTTACTGCCCGGATACACATCAGCCAGATAGATTGTTACATAAAAAAACTATCGTTTTCAGAAAGTTCCGCTTTTTGTATATCCAAATCTGGACGATAAACCATGTCCACATTAAACGGGCGCTCAAACAAATTCTTCTGATAAAGATCCCCCTCTGTGGCATATTTTAGGTTACCAGAGATTGCCGTGTTAGCGTCCTTTATTTCTACTTTTGCTTTTCCAGGCTCTCCCGGTATAACGTTATGCTCAACGATTGGCGTCATTGTTACTTCAGGGGGATTTGTTATTTCTGCCAGCAGTGTTGGTGTTTCAGGCTGTGGGGTTGACGTGTCAACTTGAGGTATTTGTGTTATCGGATTGTTAAGCATAGCTTCCTGCGTCTGTCCAATGGACGTTTCCAAGGCTCGAGCCGTCTGTTCAGCACTATGTAGTCTTGGTACCGCATCCCCAATTCCCGGAGCATTGCAAGCCAGCAATAACAAGAATGTAAAAACAGCAAACACAAAAATCCTTTGCCTAGGAAAAGTCGGCTTTTTCATAGATACAACCTCCCCAAACTGCTAACCAGCAAAAAATATTAGTTCCACCCCAGAGTGCTTATGGCAACTTTCTTCTTGATATTATAGAACAAAGACGTGCTTGATGATAGAGGGGAAAGGTTAGGAATCACAACTGGAATTTGGAAAATCCAGAATCTGGTAGAATCGCTTCGTGATGAGGAATATAGCATCAAGAACATGGCTATATTTGTTGCGCGGCGCTTCATTAGGACTGATTATTGCCTCCATCAGCCTTACTTTTCTTCAGTGGATACAATACCAGAAACTAAAACTCAACTTTCCACCAGCTCAAATCATAGCTGGTGTTCCAGTTGGTGGTACTGACCGGCAAACAGCCGCTGATCGCTTGCGTCAGGCATATGGAACCCCAATAGAGATTCATTATGGCACATCCACAATCCAGGCTTCGCCCCAAGATCTGGGATTCCAACTAGACATTGATGCTATGTTGTCTGCCGCAGAAAATCAGCAAGACACGTTTGTGAAATTAGCCGGGTTCTGGAAGTATCTGTGGCATCCATCTGATTTAATGAATGCATTAGACGTTCCACTAAGAGCCAGCGTAGATGAAACAGCTATCCAGAATTATCTGAAAGACGTTATTGCGCCGCGCTACACCCAACCCCCAACCGCGCCGCAGCCAGCAATGGAAAGCCTGAGCTGGATTGCCGGGCACCCCGGCATTAGCTTTGATATGCAACAGGCTATTGAAGACATCAAGAACGCCTTGTTTACCCTTAATCAACGCAAGGTTACAGTACTGCTTGTTCAGGAACCGCCGCCGCCACCGGACCGGGAAAAACTGCAATTCTTTCTCCAAACCGTTATAGATCGCGCTGCTTTTGATGGACTGGTGGAAATTTATCTTTCCAATCTTCAAAGTGGCGAAAAACTGCATTTTGCTTATCAGAATGGCACAAATCCACCTGCGGATATTGCCTTCACAGCCGCCAGCACTATCAAAATTCCTATCATGATTTCCGTTTTTCGCCGGCTAGAGCCACCAATTCGCGATGACATTCAAACCCTGCTCAATTTAATGATCTCCGAATCAGAAAATGAAGCCTCTGACAAACTAATGGAAACTGTCATCAATCCAGTACGTGGCCCATTGATGGTAACAGAGGATATGCGAGCACTTGGGCTGAATAACACTTTTTTGGCAGGATATTTTTATATGGATGCTCCATTATTAGAGCGTTATCACACACCGGCTAACACTCGAACGGATATTGACCTTAAACCAGATGTCTACAACCAGACTACCCCAGCCGAGATGGGCACTGTACTGGAAGCGATTTATCAATGTGCTGAAACCAATTCCGGCAAACTTGTTGAGACCTTTATAGGAGAAATCACCCAAGATGAGTGCCGTGAAATGATAGGCTTGCTCGTAAGTGACAAGTTGCCATATTTGATAACAGCCGGCTTGCCAGAAGGGACTAGAATCGGGCATAAACATGGCTGGATTGAAGAAGCTGATGGATTACTACATACCATGAGCGATGGTGCGATTATCTATTCACAAGGAGGAAACTACGTTTTAGCCATTTACATGTACCATCCCAAACACTTAATTTTTGATCAAGGGAATCAACTCATGGCAAACTTGTCCACAGTGATATACAATTACTTCAACCTAACTACTTCAAACGCAAACGGATCATGAAAAATACGATCAGGGCAGTTTAATCAACAATAAGGAGACTTCTACGAATGAAACGATTACTCTCCGGCAATGAGGCTTTCGCACGCGGTTCATGGGAGGCTGGTGTAACAGTCGTATCAGGTTACCCGGGTACCCCTAGCACAGAAATTACCGAGACGTTCGCTAAATTCCCCGGCGTCTATGCAGAATGGGCGCCAAACGAAAAAGTAGCTCTCGATGCCGCAATTGGCGCAGCGTATGCAGGTCAGCGCGCGTTCGCCACAATGAAACATGTGGGGCTAAATGTAGCGGCTGATGCGCTATTCGCAGTTGCCATGACAGGGATCGAAGGTGGATTGGTAATTGTCTCAGCCGATGATCCGGGTATGCACTCATCGCAGAATGAACAAGACAACCGTCAATACGCCAGATTTGCTCGCATTCCCTGTCTCGATCCAGCGGATAGCCAGGAAGCCCACGACCTCGCAATCGTTGCTTATGACATCAGCGAACAGTTTGATACCCCGGTTCTTTTTCGGATGACGACGCGAGTCTGCCATACAACCTCACCCGTCGAGGTTAATGAGCAACGCTTGCAGCCTCGTCCGTTCATCAAATACCCACGCAACCCGGCAAAGTATGTCATGATGCCAGCCAATGTGCGCAAGCGCCATGTCGTCATTGAAACACGTATTCAAGAATTAGCACAATTTGCCGAAACATTTTCCAGCAACCGTGTTGAAATTCGATCCAGAGAACTTGGCATTATCACGGGCGGCATTGCATATCAATATGCCCGTGAAGTTTTTCCAGAGGCCAGCATTCTAAAGCTAGGAATGGTATATCCTCTACCTATAAAACTAATCCATCACTTTGCTCAACAGGTGGAGAAACTGATTGTTTTAGAAGAGCTTGACCCATTCATTGAAGATCAAGTGCGTTTAATGGGGATTGAATTGTATGTACCAGCAAACGCAAACATATCTTACCCCAACACCAAGACCATTTTCCCGCTTACAGGCGAGCTAAACCCTGCTATCGTACGCCTCAGTGCAGAAAAAGCCAATTTGTTGCCTGCCACTTTACAAAAAACCGTCACGCCTCAAATCACTGTGGACTTACCTTCCCGCCCACCTGTGCTTTGTCCGGGCTGCCCCCATCGTGGAACATTCTATGTGTTACATAAACTTGGGCTGCCTATTAATGGAGATATTGGGTGTTACACACTTGGCATTACACCGCCGCTGAACGCAATTGATACTTGCGGGTGTATGGGCGAGGGAATTAGCGTAGCTCATGGTGCTGCTGTCGCAGGAGACCAAGAACGTCATATCGCTGTAATCGGTGATTCCACCTTCTTTCACACCGGGATACCAGCGTTAATGAACGTAGCGTATAACAAAAGCAACGTGATCACCATCATTATGGATAACCGGGTCACTGGCATGACTGGTCATCAAGAAAACCCCGGCACAGGTCGCACCCTTCAACAAAAAGAGACCAGCGAAGTTAATATCGAACAACTAGTCAGAGCTTTGGGAATTGAGAAAGTGCGAACAGTGGAAGCTTATGATGTGGACGCCATTGAAAAAACTCTCAAAGAATGGCTGAAAACCGATGAACCTGCTGTGTTGATTGCTCAAGAAGAGTGCGCCTTGCTCCCTTCAGCCCGCCAGCGATGGATGCCTCTTCTAGTGACCGATAAATGTAATGGTTGCACAGTTTGCTTCCGCATTGGTTGCCCGGCTATCCTGAAATCAGAGGAATTAGACCCCAAATACAATCGCCCGTTGGCAAAAATTGATCCGCTGCTTTGTACTGGCTGCGAAATCTGTGCTCAAGTATGTCCACGCGATGCAATTCTTTTCCGTAACCAAATCAAGCCAGCAACACAAGAAACTGTTTTCTCGGAGTAACACAATGACGACCCCCAAATTAATTAATCCTTTGAAACAACCGGTAAATATCTTGCTGGTCGGCGTAGGCGGGCAGGGAACTATCTTAGCAAGCAACGTACTTGCGGAACTCGGGTTACGATTGGGGTTGGATGTCAAGCAAGCCGAAATCCATGGCATGTCCCAACGCGGCGGCAACGTAGTCTCCCATCTCCGCTGGGGAGAAAAGGTTTTTTCTCCGATCATTCCACCTAGCGAAGCAGACATCTTGCTTGCCTTTGAAAAACTAGAAGCAGCCCGTTTTAGTGACCATATGCGGTTAGGAGGCATTGCTCTTGTCAATGACCACAATATCAATCCCATGACCGTAAGCGCTGGTCTAGTAGAATATCCTGACCATGCTCAAATCCAGGGCATCCTAAACCGTGTAACCGATTATATATACTGGATCAACGGGTTGAAGATTGCTGAAGAGCTTGGAAACACTCGCACAGCCAATGTTGTTTTATTGGGTGCTCTTTCCGCCTTAATGGCAATTGACCTAACTGATTGGATAACCGTGATACAAGCTCGTCTTCCCGCCAAAGTGGTTGAAGTAAATCTGAAAGCTTTCGAGGCAGGTCGCCAAGCATTACATAGCTATAGTTAATTAGTATATATCTATGCGAAAATTGTGCTATTTTACCAACACATATCAGAGGCAGTTTTTGTTTTTCAACAATCTCATAAGACGGTAGCTTTTCAACCATGGATACTCATGGTAAAATCAAACCGATCCAACTGCGCCCGTAGTGAAGTGGATATCACGTTGCCCTCCGGAGGCAGAAGCCCGAGTTCGAGTCTCGGCGGGCGCACTCAAACGAATAGCCCGGTCAGGGGTATTTTTTTATTGTTATGAGTTCTTACATGTTTCTATGATAATTCTGAAATTGTTTTAATGTCCTCAATATAAAATAAACTAGCGTACACATGATAAAAAACCAAAACAGTAAAGGGTAATGAGGAGTGAACTATGTTCCCCATTTTTGGCGGTTATGGCTTATATCTTCTGTTTAGCTTACCAGCTTTGCTACTCGGACTTTGGGCACAGCTAAAAGTGCAATCAGCTTTTAATAAATTTTCTCGTATCCGCAGCTACGTCGGACTAACTGGCGCGCAGATTGCGCGTCGCATGTTGGACAGCAACGGTTTAAGCGATGTTCGTGTAGAAGAAACCCATGGCTTCTTAAGCGATCACTACGATCCGGTACACAAAGTTCTGCGTCTCAGTCCACAGGTGTACCGAAGCAATAGTTTGGCTGCTGCAGGCATCGCTGCGCATGAAGCTGGCCATGCCCTTCAAGACGGAGTTGACTATGCACCTCTGAAATTTAGAACCGCAATGGTGCCAACCGTACAAATTGGCAGCTGGCTAGGTCCAATTATTTTTATGGTTGGCTTGTTCATAACTTCCAGTTTTGGTACCCAACTGGCATGGATTGGGCTTTTGCTATTTTCGCTGACCGCGCTCTTCGCGGTAATCACCCTGCCAGTTGAGCTGGATGCCAGCCGGCGAGCCAAAGCCTGGCTGACTACATCCGGCGTTGTCTATAGCCAGGAGATTAACGGAGTTAACAATGTTCTGGATGCTGCTGCTCTAACATATGTTGCAGCAGCTATTCAAGCCATTTCAACCGTGCTCTATTACGCCTTTTTGTTACTAGGGCGCCGCGACGAATAAACATAAACTCCCTTTGGTTTTGTTCATGTGCATCTTTCTGCTGGTTTCTTGTATGCCAGCGGAAACACTAACTCTGCCGGCTGAGCCAACAGCCGGCTGGCGTCTTTCTGATCTGCAATTGCTGGAACCGTCGGATGCTGCAGCCCCTGATCAGGATATCATAGCGCTGTATACGCGCCAAAGTCAGGATACTCTCCAGATTCGAATAGACTGGCTTGAACTGAATGCAAAACACCCTAAAGGAGATATATACATCACCATGGACGACCGCCCCGGTGGTTCAAGAATGCTGCCGTGGGGATACCGCTTAAAACTCAGCTGGGACTGGCTCATCATCATTCCTCAAAATACCCCAGCTAAAATGATCAACTCAGAAGGCAAAGAGATCAGCGGATTGTTACAGAACATTATTCATGATGCCGACCTTGACATCAGTGTTATCTCACTTAAGAAGTTTTCATCCACCACCCCCAATGTTCATTTGGAAGTTGTAATTACACGTCCAGACACCTACATTATTGCAGATACTGCTGACACCCTAAACCCCCACAATCCTTCCAAGCCATTTGCACCATTACTTATATCGTTTTGGAATGTTTTTAACGCGAAAACTCCTGCGCAAGCTTTGCGTCGCTGGAATGGGGCCCATACAGGGCCACTGGGCTCGCGGCATGGGTTGTTCTGGATTCTCAGCAGCGTGGAAAGTTACCAAATACCAATTGCCTTACTGGATCTAAAAAACCCAACTAGCTTGGCTATACTGAAATACATGGGCAATTTGGAAAGGATTAGGCAACTACAAGCACGGAAGCTACTTATTTTGCCGGATACAGCCAGCGGAGATACAAGGGAAATCGAAGTTGGTCTGAAAAACAATCGCCGGATAGGTTTATCCTATGGGATAAAAGCAAGCAAGATTGCCTATGCGCCTTTCCAGCATTTCCCTTCAGAAAATTACATGGCAGCGTTTGCTAACTTACCAGACCCCAACCATATCTCCGGTCAAAGGGGGTATCGGCTTATCCCAATCCTCCCGCAAGATATGAGTCTTACTCAATTGAATGAAAGTGGTCTGACTCAGCAAACCAAAAAAGCCATCCTTGCAACAGCACTTTCTGCTGAACGGGAAGACCTTATTGTTCTTGGTGGCAGTCTGCCTGACAGTCTCTGGGCTGATGCCAGCATAGCCCCCCTTGTCTTCAGATATATTTCAAATCATCCATGGATGCGTGCACTCAACGAATACGACCTTTTGACTTCTCCTGTTACAGCTTCTTCTATCCCCTCATGCTCTAATTTGTTATGTTCGCCCGAGTTATCACTCCAAAAACCTTTTACCACGCGGGGAACATCATCTACCCTTGATCAAAAACATCTGCAGGAGGTAATCCGGCAAACGCTACACACACTTCCCCAAAACCCGCTCAGCAGTCTTGCATGGGATATGTACTTGCTGCTAACACGATCAACCGAGAGCACTTTGCTCAGCCAGCTACAAGCGAATCATCTTGGTCAGATAGGACACCTGATTGCCGCCGCTCACTGGGCGGAACAACCACACCCTATCAACGAATGTACTTCCGATCTGGATTGGGACGGCTACCCAGAATGTATTCTTGCCTCAGCTACTCTTTTCAGCTCTTACGAACTGGATGGAGGCAGATTGATGTTTGTTTTCGCTTTTACAGAAGATGGACTGACGCAATGGATTGGTCCTACTTCTCAACTGGCTGTCGGTTTAAGTGATCCAACCGAATGGAAGTTACAATATGGAGAAGCCAGTGACCCGGCTGAAATATCGGGTGCACTGATAACAACCTCGCCACCTTACCCAATATTTGTACCAACTATCCTAAATAATCAATTAAATCTGACCGCACCAGACTATTCGCAGCAAAAAACATTCATGGTTAGCAACGATGAGTTATACATTCCCGTTCAGTCAGTGCAAGCTATCCAAACCCAGATTCCGTTAATCATCAGAACTATGTCAGACAACTTATATGATTGGGAAAATTGCCAAATCAAAACCAATGGACTCCAAACCTGTAAACAAGCGCCCATCATTATTGTTTCCGGAGCTTCAACAACTTTACAGACATTTTTTGATTCTTATTCATTGATGCAAAAGCCCGAAAATCCCAGTTTTGAGTACCCCCCCGGTCACTATCTTCCCTTTGGTTTGGATTTGCTGATAATTCAATCAGAAGGCAAATTTGAAATTTCCCTAAAAAACCCACAATAATTCGCAGGTTTGGGTGTTGTATAAATTTACATTTTTTGATAAATTATCTACATAATCATCAACCGGGAGTAAACGATCATGAAGGAAGTGATTCCGGATATTGTGGTTAGCAGACTGCCGCAATATTTGCAAACCTTGAACCTCATGAAATTAGAGGGCAAACAGACCACTTCTTCGCAAGAATTAAGCGAACGCCTCGGTTTTTCTGCTGCTCAAGTACGAAAAGACCTTTCTCAGTTTGGCGGATTCGGTAAGCAAGGTACAGGGTATTCCATTTCTTTTTTATCCAAACAACTTGAATCCATTTTGAATATTGATCGAATTTGGGACATCGTCCTTGTTGGTGTCGGCGACTTGGGCCGCGCGATTGCAAATTATCAGGGGTTTACCAATCGGGGTTTCCGCATTGCCCTGATCCTGGACAATGACCCCAAAAAGATTGGGGATAAAGTTGGTGAACTTGAAATTCAAGACTTTGCGCTTGCGAGAGAACTAATCGGGAAAGCCGGTATCCAAATTGCCATGCTAACTGTGCCAGCCTCAGCGGCACAAACAGTTGCCGAAGAAGTTGTGCAGGCTGGAGTTAAAGCCATTCTTAACTATGCGCCAACACCTCTGAAATTACCCCCGAACATCCTCGTTCAATATCTGGACCCCCTAATCCAACTACAACACATGACCTATTATCTGGCAAAATAACCCAAAGTACCCCCTGAGTCATTTAGGTCGGTACTAAACTACGACGTAGGATATCACGCATTCCCATTGCCCTGGCGGCACCAATGGCTGTACAAGTCAGAGGTTCATCCACCAGATAAGCAGGAATACCTAACGATTTCGTTAGAAACTTATCCATCCCACGCAATAATGCCCCACCGCCGCACAATGCCATACCGCGGTCAATAATATCTGAAAGCAATTCGGGAGGAGTTTTCTCCAGCGTTCGTCTAGCCGTGTTGACAATATCACCTAATGGTTCTTGCAAAGCCTCAACAATATCATCAGAAGTCAGGACAAGTGGTTTTGGAAGACCCGATACCTGATCCTGACCCTGTACCTCCATCTCTTGCTGTTGTTCCATAGGGATTGCAGAACCTATACGAATCTTTAACTGTTCGGCAGTCGGTTGACCAATAATAACGCCATATTTTTTTCGAACGTAAGAAATAATAGCTTCATCCAGCCTCAAACCACCTGTACGCGTCGTCTCGGCAGTAACAATCCCGTTCATAGCCAGAACAGCCGCCTGCGAGGTGCCTCCACCTAACAAAAAAACCATATTGCCGGAAGGGGTAGAAATTGGCAAATCAATCCCAATTGCAGCCGCAAGGGGTTGCTGGATCAGAAATACCTCCCGTGCACCAGAGCCTAAACCCGCCTCATGCACCGCGCGACTTTCAACGCTTGTAATGCCATAGGGAACCGTAATCATCAACCGGGGACGGAAAAACAACATCGGACCGGAAACTTTCTTAATGAGAAAACTTAGAAGATTTTCAGTGATCTCATATTCGGCGATAACACCGTATTGCAAGGGACGAACAACCTCAATTGACTCTGGTACCCGGCCATACATATCCTTTGCGGCTTGTCCCCATTCGACCATTTTCTGCTCATCCACAATGACCGCCACAACAGTTGGCTCCTGTAACAGAATCTGATTATCCTCAGCAATGACGGTTGTCATGGTGCCAAGATCAACCCCAAATTCACGTGAAAAAAGTGGCATAATATTCTAACGTCTCCCAGAGAAAGTTTGGATTTTCTTACGAACTAGAACGTCTCTGACGATAACGATGAGCAGCTTCAATCCGTAATTTGGAGCGGCGCAGGGCAGCTTGCAACTTGAGATATTCATCTGTATCTGTAGGAGGAACTTTGGACATCATCTCCTCTGCGCGCCTCTTTGCCTCTTCAGCGCGTCGCAAATTGATTTCATCAACGTTTTCAGCTGCATCCGCCAAAACAGTAACCTGATCGGGTTGAACTTCTGCCACTCCACCATCTACCGTAAAATATTGTTCTTTACCCTGAAACCTCACTGTAATTACGCCAAACTGTAGCGTCGTCAAGACCGGGGAATGATTGGGAAGAATCCCCATCACACCATCTGCTCCGGGTAAAACAACTATATCGGCTGGACCCTGATAAACAATTCTATCTTGCGAAACAATCTCACATCGGACTGGCATGAGTGTTCCTCTATCTCGTTTCCTGTACCAGACGATCTGCCTTTGCCATCGCGTCCTCAATCGTCCCAACCATATAAAATGCCTGTTCTGGCAAATCATCATGTTTGCCATCCAGGATCTCACGGAAACCACGCACCGTATCTTTCATTGACACGTAACAACCAGGCGTGCCTGTAAACTGCTCAGCCACAAACATCGGCTGAGAAAAGAAACGTTCAATTTTCCTTGCTCGCGATACAATTACTTTATCATCCTCACTGAGTTCATCCATTCCCAGAATAGCAATAATATCCTGAAGATCCTTATAACGCTGCAAAACCCGTTGTACTTCACGCGCTGTTTGATAATGCTCTTCACCAACAACACGTGGATCTA
Source organism: Anaerolineaceae bacterium (assembly GCA_034434695.1). Lineage (GTDB taxonomy): Bacteria > Chloroflexota > Anaerolineae > Anaerolineales > Anaerolineaceae > DYEC01. The sequence continues at coordinate 11,318 of DAOTYY010000076.1, read as the reverse complement.
AAATCCTGGATGTAGAAGCGAGGGGATCAACCGCTGGATAGATAGCTTTCTCAGCAATTGAACGCTCCAGAGCAATGGTAGCATCTAGGTGCGTAAACGTGGCTACAGGCGCCGGATCAGAGTAATCATCCGCGGGTACATAAACAGCTTGCATAGATGTAATTGACCCCTGTTTTGTCGAAGTAATTCGCTCTTGTAGCTCCCCCATCTCAGTTGCCAGTGTAGGCTGGTATCCAACCGCCGATGGCATTCTTCCTAATAGCGCTGACACTTCAGAACCAGACATAGTAAACCGGAAAATATTATCAATAAACAACAAAACATCCATACCCTGGTCACGAAAATATTCAGCCATTGCCAACCCTGTCAAAGCCACCCGCAGCCGCACACCCGGAGGCTCATTCATCTGACCAAAGACCATTACCGTGTCCTTCATCACACCCGATTCAAGCATCTCGCGGTAAAGCTGAGTACCTTCGCGTGTCCGTTCGCCAACACCCGCAAACACAGACTTTCCCTTGTGTACCGTCGCAATGGAACGAATTAACTCCATAATAATTACGGTTTTACCCACGCCCGCGCCGCCAAAAATCCCAGTCTTTCCTCCTTTCGTAAATGGGGCAATCAAATCAATGACTTTTAGGCCAGTTTCAAAAACTTCTACACGCGTGGATTGTTCATCAAAGGAAGGGGCGGGTCTATGGATAGGATAATAAATATCGGACTTCACCGGCTCTTTTTGATCAATAGGCCGTCCCAGTACATTGAAAATGCGTCCCAAAGTAACCAGCCCAACTGGAACCATAATTGGGTTATATGTCCGCCTTACCGCTAAACCACGCTGTAAACCATCTGTTGTATCCATAGCTACACAGCGCACAATATCCTGCCCCAGATGTTTTTGCACCTCCAGAACCAGTGGCTCACTATCCGGTAAGATAACCTCCAACGCTTCGTAAATCTCCGGCAAATTACCTTCAGCGAACTCAACATCTACCACACCACCTTGAATCTGCGCCACCGTTCCTGTTGATCTCTCCATGATACCTCCATAACCTATTATTACTTCAATCCTGCCACCAGTGCTTCAGCACCCCCAGCAATATCCAGCATGTCATTAGTGATCATTTGCTGACGTATCTTATTGTATTCCAGTTGTAATTGTGTCATCAATTCCAAAGCATTTTCCGTTGCATTTCGCATTGCTACCATGCGCGCAGCGTGTTCACTTGCCTGCGATGACAGGACCGCCTTGTATATCTGTAGGGCAGTAAAACGAGGCACAATCTGATTAAGAACTTCCGTCTGATCTGGTTCATAAGTGAACACTGCATTGGAACGAGTGTGAGTCACGTTATAACCCGTCACCCCCTCAGGTACATACTGCACTTTTAATGGCAATATCAACCTGAAAACCGGTCTTTGCGTCAACATTGTGAAAAACTCGGTATAAGCAAGATATACCTGGTCAAATTCTTCACTGATAAAACCATTGACAACTAAAGTGCCAATTGGTGACACATCCGTAAACGACGGTGGGGATGAAAGGCTGCTAAATTCAGCAAGGATATTTAACTTGCGCCGCCATAGAAAATCGCGTCCCTTACGTCCAACCACAACAAAAGATATCGGAGATGTAAATTCAAGGCAATTTTGCAGGGTATGGCGCAAAATGTTGACATTGTAAGCTCCAGCCAGACCTCGGTCCCCGCTGATCATCACCACCAAAATGCGCCTGACCTGATCACGCTCCGTCAGCAGAGGATGCAAACTGGCATGTCCCGGTTGCCGAGCCAGATGTACAAGCACCTTCCATGCTTTCTCGGCATATGGCGCGGTTGCCTGCGTTGCTTGTACTGCCTTTCGCACTTTACTGGCGCTGACCGTTTCCAGGGCGCGCGTGACTTGTGAGATATTTTTCACACTTCGGATACGGAGTCTCATTTCTCGCAGTGATGTCATTGCATTTCCTTCTGTACTATTCGGCTGCCAGCCAGGCCGTATTGAATGACTCGATTGCTTTTCTCAATGCCTCAGCGGTTTCATCAGTAATTTGTCTGCGCGCCGCAATATCCTTCCCGATTTCGGGGTAACTGGTCTCCATCGTGCGTAATAAATCAGCCTCCCATTGCGCCATTCTTTCCACTGGTACCCGATCTGCATAGCCATTTGCCCCTGCAAATAGAACAATAACCTGATTCTCAAGTGACATTGGTGCATATTGAGGCTGCTTGAGTATCTCCTGCAACCGTTGTCCACGGTTCAGTTGCGCCTGCGTGGCTTTATCAAGATCAGAACCAAACTGGGCAAAGGCCGCTAAATCACGAAATGCAGCCATATCCAGACGCAAACGAGCTGCCACCTGCTTCATTGCCTTCGTTTGTGCTGCGCCACCAACACGGGAAACCGAAATACCCACGTTAATCGCCGGGCGGATACCAGCGTTAAAGAGGTTGCTCTCCAGATAAATCTGTCCGTCTGTAATCGAGATAACATTGGTCGGAATATATGCCGATACATCGCCCAGCAATGTCTCAATAATCGGCAATGCAGTCAAAGAGCCTCCACTACCAGCCAATTTAACAATTCTGTAATCCTCTGGATTCGGCATAGACTTGAGTACCATCATAGCATCATGAAACGAGCGAGGACCACCATAGATCTCACCATTAACGCTATCGGCTACGGTAGCTACCTCACCTTCAAAATTCTTACGCACAATCACATATTGATTAGCTAATCGGGCAGCACGCTCCAACAGACGCGAGTGTAGATAAAACACGTCACCTGGGTAAGCCTCACGACCCGGAGGACGCCGTAAGAGCAACGAAACCTGACGATATGCCCATGCGTGTTTGGAAAGATCATCATAGATCACGAGCGCATCTCGTCCAGTTTCCATAAACTCTTCACCCATTGCGCACCCCGCATAAGGAGCGATATACTGCATGGCAGCCGACTCATCTGCTGAGGCTACAACGACAATCGTGTGATCCATTGCCCCGTAACTCTCAAGCAGCGCCACTGTACGCGCCACTGCTGCTTTCTTTTGCCCAATTGCCACGTAAATACAATATAAATCTTTGCCTTTTTGATTGAGAATTGTATCAATTGCAATGGCTGTCTTTCCAGTCTGACGATCACCAATGATCAGTTCGCGTTGTCCGCGGCCAATTGGAATCATTGAGTCAATCGCCTTAATACCGGTCTGTACGGGTGTATCCACATCTTGTCTAGAAACAACACCCGGGGCTATCCGCTCAATCGGTCGGTAAGACGTAGCTGCAATTGGACCTTTCCCGTCCAAGGGCCGCCCAAGCGCATCCACAACGCGCCCAAGCAAAGCATCCCCAACCGGAACCGACGCAATACGACCAGTCGTGCGCACTATCATCCCTTCAGTGATGCCCGAATAATCACCCAGCACGATCACGCCAACGCGTTCTTTTTCCAAATTAAAGGCGATGCCCAGTACGCCATTTTCAAAAGACACCAACTCCTGCGAACGAACACCTTGCAAACCACTCACACGCGCAATACCATCACCAGTCTCAAGAACCACCCCTATGTCCTGAATTTCGTATCGAGGAGTATATGATTCAATTTTCTGCTGCAACTCTTCGGTAATTTGTTTGAGAATCGGATCTGTCATTTAGCCTCCAGCCCGCCCAATAAAATCTCTTCTACGCTTGTAACGGCTGAATCATACCTGAAAGCACATGGATTGTCCAGTTTACCCCTCGTTATCATCACAGGATGATTAAGTAACGGTGGATAAGAGAATTGCCCCCTCTATCTTCGATTCATCCCCATAACAAGATCTCAAGCAAGGACCTCATATAGCTCTATCAACACCCCACCAGTACTTTTGGGATGAACAAAAACCATCTTACGCCCCGGCAACTCAAGAGGAAATTCATTGACAAGGCGGACGCCTTTGGACCTTAAGACTCTCATCATCTCTTCAATATTATCAACCTCAAATCAAATATGGTGGATTCCGCCGCCCCGTTCAGCAATAAATCTTGCCACCCCTGTATCTTCTGCTGTAGGCTCAACCAGTTCCACCTCGCTATCACCAACAGGCATGAAAGCCACTACAGACTTCTGACTGGCAACTTCCTCTACGTGATGAAGCTCTAATCCTAATGCATCACGCCAGAATACAAGTGCCTGTTCAATGTCTGTGACAGCAATAGCAACGTGATTGATCTTCTTGATTTGTGCCATTTTTTCTCCCAATCATATCCAGGTTGGGGGTTGATATTCCCCCCATACTTGGCGCAGCACGTGACAAATCTCTCCAAGAGTAACCATATTTTCAACACATTCGATAAATATGGGCATCAGATTCTCTTTGCCTCGTGCCGCCGTGTCTAAGTAACTTAACAACTCAATGACACGATTGTTGTCGCGCTCAGCACGTAAAGTCGCCAGTTGCTTTTTTTGATTATCCTCAATAGAAGGATCTACCGCCAAGCGCTCCAATTCCGGCGTTTCATCTACCTGAAACGCATTTACCCCAACAACAATCTGCTCTTTTGCTTCTACTTCCCGTTGATAATGATAGGCTGCTTCCTGAATTTCACGTTGCATATAACCACTTTCAATTGTAGCCAAAGCTCCCCCCATTTCATCTATCTTGTGAATGTACACCATCGCTCGCTGTGCAATTTCATCAGTTAAGTATTCAATCAAATATGATCCAGCTAGAGGGTCAATTGTATCTGCAACCCCTGATTCATGAGCAATGATTTGCTGTGTTCGCAACGCAACCCGTACGGCCTTCTCGGTAGGTAACCACAAAGCTTCATCCATGCTGTTTGTGTGTAACGATTGCGTACCCCCCAGCACTGCCGCCAGCGCTTGAATGGTCACACGTACAACATTATTTTCTGGCTGTTGCGCTGTTAATGTCGAGCCCGCCGTTTGTGTATGAAAACGCAACATCATAGATTGTGGATTCTGGGTACCAAACCTTTCTCTCATGATCTGCGCCCACAAACGCCTTGCCGCGCGATATTTGGCAATTTCTTCTAAAAACTGATTGTGGGCATTGAAAAAGAAAGAAAGTTGCGGTGCAAACTCATCCACTCTTAAACCTGCCTCAAGAGCAGCTTCCACATAGGCGATTGCATTTGATAGCGTAAAAGCCACTTCCTGCACAGCGGTTGAACCTGCCTCCCGGATATGATACCCAGAAATACTGATCGTGTTCCAATTCGGGACCATTTGCTTACAATACTTAAACACATCAGTGATCAAGCGCATTGAAGGTTTTGGTGGGAAAATGTATGTTCCGCGTGCGACATATTCCTTCAAAATATCGTTTTGTATTGTGCCGCGAAGTTTTTTCTCCTCTATGCCTTGCCGTCGCGCCACGGCAATATACATTGCCAACAAGATCGCTGCCGGAGCATTAATGGTCATGCTTGTTGAAACCCTATCCTGCGGAATCTTTTGAAACAGAATTTCCATATCCCGCAGGGAAGAAATCGAAACCCCCACTTTCCCTACTTCGCCGGAAGCGATAGGGTCATCTGCGTCGTATCCAATTTGTGTTGGCAGATCAAAAGCAACAGACAGACCTGTTTGTCCCTGTTCGAGCAAGTAACGATATCGCCGATTAGACTCCTCTGCAGTTGCATAGCCAGCATACTGACGCATTGTCCAGAATCGTCCACGATACATAGTCGGCTGAATACCACGCGTAAACGGATACTCTCCAGGAAATCCAAGTTTTTCCATGTAATCTATCGTGTAGGGTAAAGCTGTACGTGGCACAGGTATACCAGAAGAAGTCTCAAACGTCGTTTTTCGCTCTGGAAACCGCTCAATAACCGGTCTTAAGACCTCTTCTTCCCAGCGTTTACATTCTTTTTCTAGTGTCATCATGAACCTCTCACATCTCTAAGGCTATTAATGAGTATACTCGAAACCCACGGAAATGAGGGTTATGAAAAATGAAACTCATCCCCCATATACAGTGGCAAAATGACATATTTTCGTATAGATATACGCCAAATATAACTTCTTCAACACTCCTACGGAAATCAAATCTGTTTATGGTAAACTTTAACCCAGAATTCACAAAAGAGTGACTTAGCCATGAAAATTTTAACTGTTGATGTTGGTACTGGCACTCAAGATATATACTTATATGACTCTCGTTTGGACATTGAAAATGGTTTTAAGATGATCCTGCCATCCCCAACCATGATGGTTAATCACCGATTACGGCAGGCAACAAAAAAAGGTGAAGCGGTTCTACTTACTGGCTTTATTATGGGAGGAGGACCAAGCGCCTGGGCTGCTGAGGATCATGCCAAAGCCGGATTACCCATCTATGCTACGCCACAAGCTGCACGCTCATTCAATGATGACCTGGAAGCGGTTGCCGCAATGGGTATTAAATTGGTCAGCGAAGACGAAGCGCAAGCTTTACCATCATCCATCACTCGTCTTGAACTGCGTGATTTTGATTTTGAAGCCATCAAAAACACTTTTGACCGTTTTGGGGTTTCTTTAAACGACCTTGCGGCTATTGCCGTGGCAGTATTTGACCACGGCAACGCCCCTGTGAACATTTCTGACCGACAATTCCGTTTTGACTATCTGGACGCTCGTATAAGAGCCGAAAATCGCCTAAGTGCCTTCGCTTACCGAGGCGACCAGGTACCTCCCATTATGACGCGCCTTCAGTCAGTGGTTAATTCGGCGGGCAATCTACCAGTCCCACTGGTTGTGATGGACACTGCTCCAGCCGCCGTCCTTGGAGCGACGTTTGATCCGATTGTTTCCGCCCGACCGCGCCAGCTCATCGTCAATATTGGTAACTTCCATACCCTCGCCTTTCGCCTTGGGAACAACGGCATAGAGGGTGTATTTGAACATCATACCGGTTTGCTGACGGTATCAGACCTGGAAGACCTGATTAAAGCCCTAGCTGACGGCACTCTCACCCATGAACAAGTCTTTGGACATCATGGGCATGGAGCATTGATTTACAACCAAGAACCACTTGTCCTCAATCATCCTGATTATAATGTGGTAGTTACCGGACCACGCCGCAACTTGCTTCGCGGCTCAAGCCTCAAGCCCTACTTTGCTGTACCTTTTGGAGACATGATGATCGCTGGCTGTTTCGGGCTGCTTGCGGCTGTCGCAGATGTGATACCTGAGCTATGTGACCCTATACAACGTTCATTGAGAGGAATAGAAAATACTGGAACCGCCCCTTGGGATGTTCCGATATAATAAAAACATGCATCGGTTAATCACACAAAAAAAGCGACGAACCGCAAAGTAGCAGAACAGTTCGCTATGCTGGGGATTTAAACCCCTGCGCGCAAAACTTGTCATAACTGTTAAGCAACTCTATAATAATTATCATGAATCAATCTCTTCACCTCTTTCAGCTACAACAGATTGACACAGAAAACGATCAAATCAACCTGCAAATCGAAGAGATTAATAAGCGGTTGACAAATGATGAGCGTTTGCATCAGGCTGAAGCGCGCTTACGCGAAGCAAGACAGAGTTTATTGCTCGCCCAGCAGGCATTGAAACAAATCGAAAGCAATGTTCAAAGCGTCCGCTTGAAAATCGAAACCAGTGAATCTTCTCTCTACAGCGGCAAAATTCGCAACCCTAAAGAGCTTCAAGATTTGCAATCCGAAATAGCATCCCTGAAACGCAGATTATCCACATTAGAAGATGAACAACTTGAGGCAATGTTGACATTAGAACAGGCTGAACAAATGATGACCGTGGCACAAGAGGATTTCTCACAGGCACAACTGGATCATAACCAAATCCAGTCTAAACTTTTAGAAGAAAAAAAACATTTACTGTCCAGGATCAAAAGCCTAAGCGAACAAAGGAAAGCAATCCTTGGTTCAATTTCTGTGAATAATTTAGCAACATACGAACAACTCAGGCAACGAAAACGTGGTGTTGCTGTTGCCAAAGTTGAGGAAAATGCTTGCAAAGCCTGTGGAGCGACAATCCGACCTGCCGAATTGCAAAACATACGCACGTCATCAGCGCTTGTATTTTGTTCCTCCTGTGGCAGAGTACTTTTTGCAGGATAACCATGCCCGCCTTCCCTAATATTCAAGTGGATCAAATTTCTTTCTGGCTTGGCTTTCTTACAGCATCTCTATTCTGGTGGCTCATCTCAAAATTAAAAGGCTACTTTCCAGCATTTCAGGATTATCTTCGCCAAAGGAAAGAAGCTGCACAGAAAAAAAGTCTTTCAAGTCTAGAAATTTCTATTCGTCAGGAGACCCTGCGCCGTTCTCAATATCAACACCTCGCTCATTCTTTGTTCTCCCTTGAGGAGATTCTTGTCCCGCCAAGGCTCATTCCACTCTCTATCCCATTTGATCCAGATCAGGATAGCAAACCAATCAGCCTGATTGATCAAACCATACCTTACTTTCCAGATTGCCCAGAGCTCAGCACCCAATACAGTATTAGCACAATCTCTCCGAAAGAGCTTATTGAGAGTAAGGCAAACATTGCTCTAATCGGGAACGCGGGGAGCGGTAAAACGGTAACTCTCGCATATATCGCCACATTGATAGCTAAAAGCAATCCTGAAGCTGCAACAATAGCTTCACTCATTCCTGTTTTTCTACATATTCTGGATATCAATTACGAAAAAGCGCAGGAGGCCGATGACCTCTTGGTTTTAATTAGCAAAGCATATACAGATTTCCTCCCTCTTACTGCCCAATCAAGGTTTCCTCGTTTTCTTAAAAATGCTGTATCAGAAAGCAGGATATTGCTTTTACTGGACGGGTTAGACGAACTACCACCCGCAAACCTTGAGAAGGCCGTTGTGTTTCTCAAGCTCTTACTTGAAAAGTATCCTAACATCAGATTCATCACAACGATTTCGCCGCACAATATAGATGGGCTGGGTGTTCTTCCAGTACATTTTGTGGGTATCGCTACTTGGAATCAAGAAGAGTGTCGTCAGTATTTCTCTCAGTGGGGTAAACAATGGAATGCTCATCTTGCGCCAGAAATTGAAAGAAAGCATTCACTGGAGCCACTCAATCCACACCTAACTACAAACTGGTTGCTCGGCGAAAATCGTTACTACACTCCCCTGGAATGGACTTTACTTATATGGGCAATTTATGCCGGGGATATTACAGAAATAAAACTGAATGAGGCTCTTGACGTTTATTTACAAAGATTTACTGGAACACTGCTTCCCAGACGGGCTCTGGAAAAACTGGCGCTGGATATGTGTTACAACCAACGCATCAGTTATCGTTATGGTGAAATCGAAAAGTTTTTTGCAAAATACACTCCCGACACACAGGCTCAACAACAATCTGAAGAAACCACCGCCAGAAAACGAGATGCCAGCAAAAAGCAACCCGTCAAGGTATCTTCCAGTGGTCGTGTAATTAATTCACTTCTAGAGTTGGGGATATTCACCGAACACGCAGAAGAAGAAATTCGCTTCAGCCACCCGCTCATTATGGGGTATCTGGCAGGATGCGCAGCAGAGAAAGAGGATGAAAATATCCTGCAACACCAATGGTGGAACGCGAAAATACTTGCTTTGCAATTTATCATCAGTCGGGGACAGGCAACCCAGTGGGTGAAAAACACGATTGGCCGGCAAGATTTCCCACTATACCGGAATTTCATCCTTTGTGCAAGAGCAGTAAAGGACATCACTGGAGATCATGAATGGAAGACCACGATCATGCGTCGGCTGGTGGAATTATTGCACGATGAGAAGTTACCACTACATGCAAAATTGCGCATGCTGTCGGTAATGATCAACTCCAATGACCCGCTGGTTGCCACACTCATGCGACAATTATTGCGCTCAAACTCCGCGATCGTACGGCAATTAGCAGCTTTGGGTTGTGGTGCATTACAGGACAGCAAAGCTGTGCCAGAATTAACCAGCCTGATGACTGATTCTTCAGAGGGGGTACGCAATGCAGCATGTCTTGCCTTGAGCGCTATTGGAACACCCTCCACACAACAGGCAATTGTTACGGCATTGATGAGCGGCGAAGAAAGTCTGAGACAAGTGGCAGCAGAAACGCTGGCAGCAAGACCTCCAGAAGGACATGAATATCTAAAAGAAGCTGTAAAATCAGAAGACCTAATGACACGATGGGCAGCCGTTTATGGTCTGTCCCTGATCAGAGACGAGTGGGTACCGCCTTTACTGGAAAAAATTTCTGTAGAAGATGGTCAATGGGTTGTTCGCAATGCTGCTATACGAGCGCTGGAAAAACTACAACAACCGCCAGCTAAAGCTTTTATCTTACTGCCCCCTCCTCATGAATCTCCTTGGTTGATAGCGTTTGCAAGCAAATTGGGTATTGGGCTTTCAGTTAATCAACCAGCAACTGATGTGCTATTAACAGCCCTTAAAGAAGGTACTCCTGAAGAAAAATTGGCAGCAATGGAATATCTGAAAAAGATTCCCTCAAAAGACACTATGCGTGTTTTATGTGAAACCGTTTCTTTGGAGACCGGCATCTTACAGGAAGCGGCTTACAATGCCTGCTGGTATCTTGCCATTGCTAGCCCCCCGACTGACTGAAACATCGCAAAATACGCTCCTGAACTATCTTTGGTTCAAGCCCCACTACCGTAACCAACTTATTAGAACCATCGATTCCAGCAACAACCTCGACTTGATCCGTCGAAACGTTTAGAATTTTTGCCAGAAACTCAATGAGCACCGGATTGACATCCGTTTTTGTGGCAGTAGTTTTCAGACGAATCTTGACAGTTCCATCATCCAGTAATCCAAAAATCTCGTCTTTTGCTGCACGTACCACTACATGCACTGTAATCGCTGCGCCAGATTTTCCATTGTGAAAAACATAATTTCGACTATTCGTCATTCTTTTACCTCAAAGCTACAAGAAGTCGAACAACCAAAGACGTAATGATCTCAAGAAGAATAATAAATATCAAAGGACTGAAATCAATGTTCTGAACAGGTGGAACAACTTTGCGAATAGGGGCTAATAGAGGATCAACGATACGATCTAGTGCGTTCCGAACTGGGTGAAACGGTGACATGAAAAAAGACAATACCGCACTTGCGATTACCAGAATTGTAAGCAACTGAGAGAGCAATTGAATAAATGTTATCAAGCCTTCAATCATTTATCGCTTCCTTATCTGTTTTAACGTGAATTCGGGTTAGGCGGGCAAGGGCAGGTACTCGTCCAAGCCCAAAGACGGTTTTGATGGACGGCGGCAGTAAGCAATCAAGCCGCACAGCACATTTACAAAGAAGTTGATGATACTGCGATGGCGAG
>DAOTYY010000075.1:0-5216 GCA_034434695.1 Anaerolineaceae bacterium | reverse complement strand
ACCATCCAACAGGGAGGACAGCCCGGTCGCGGTGGTTTGCCCAAAGGCGCTTATCAGATAGTCGCTGTACAAGTCCAGGAGTTTGCCGTTTTTCATACACCAAGTTTACTCAAATCTGCGTAAGGTGAGTTATTAATATACGCAGAACCAAGCAGGACGTTGCAACCGTTAAGGATGAACGTGTACACTCATTTTATCCGCCACTTCTTAACAAAAGGGGGGTGAAATGATTAATGGAAACTTAATGTAATGTAAAACGAGAGGAAAGCCCTAAGCCTGCCTACGCAAAGCAGAGAGTGTTCCAAGCACAACAATCAGCACCAGGATCGTCCCGCCCAGTAAAATGCCGTTGGTCTGTTCAGCATTCTCCAGATATTCCTGCGGCAGCAGCGTTGGCAAACCCGCTTCCAGGAACTCGGCAGATGGGGTAGGAGTCAGATTGGCATACGAATATTTATCAGCACGCGGCAAAGGTTCAGCCAGCGAAAGCGCTCCTAGAAAAAGAAGTGCGATGATGAGCAGAATCAATGTCCGACGATTCAGCCAGAAGGGCCAGCGAGCTTCGTTAAGGAATTCCTGAAAAGCACCTTTTTTCTTATTCTTTGTCATGGTGTAACCAGTTTCGCCGCGGCAGTTTGTGCAGTCTGTGCCGGGTTGCTATGATCACGTATGATAGCAATTGTCGCTTCTTGCAAAATTGGTCCCAATACGCTGACCAATTCATCAGGAGGCGGCACCTGTGCAGAGCGCGTCACATCGTCTGCCAGCATTCGCAATGTCTGCTTGTTCCAGCCGCTCAGCGAGGATGCACGCACCGGCAGATAACCAGAGTAGGGACTCCACTCTTCCAAGAATGCCTTATCAGTCAAATAATACGCCAGTTGTTCGGCAAACTGCCGGCGCTTCGGGTCAGGATCAGCCACCGCCCAGAGCCAGCCGCCGGCAAGGGTGAAATTGCCACTACTCAAGGAAGGTAACGGCACAGCAAGCGTATCTGCCGGCGGGTTAGTCAGGTAATATGAGCTGTGCGTTACCAGCCAGTGTGCGTTCTGCTCGCGATAGGACTGCCAAGTTTGTTCGTCGTTTTCCAGCGGCACCATCCACTCAGGGAACAAATTCCGCTCTGCACCATCTGCATAAAACCTTAAGACTTTTTCGAGGATTTCCGCTTGAAGCATGGGCTTGCCTTGATTATCCTGAAGGACACCGCCTGCAGAAAGGTATAAATCCAGCGTCAGCAGACTATACGGGTCGGCAACCGGAAAAAGGATCGGTTGGTCGCGCTGCAATAAATCCAGCCAGTCTTGCGGGGGACTGCCGGCTCTGGAAGGACGATAGAGTAACAGCAGCGCATCCCCAGCAAACGGCAATCCCATCGCGCTGCCCTGTATTCGACCAAGCTGGCGTGCATACTCAAACCAGTCTTCTTCCTTATCAGCATCAAGTGAGGTTTCCAAGGGATAGACAATCCCTTTCAATGCTGCCGTTTCAAGGTCAGAACGCGTCAGCGCAACCAACGAAGGTAAAGCCGCCGGCGCTGCTGCATGGGCAGCCGTCAGCATCTCCAGCAAACCCGCCGGACCGTGGAGCGCCTTCAACCGCACGGTTAATTCCACTCCGGAATTTTGCTGTTCAAAGGATCGCAACCGATCTTTGAGCAGCTTCGCGCCTGTCGTTGGGGCATCGGGATTGAATTGCGGGGGCAGCCAGAGGGTCAGCTTTTGCTGGATTGGCGGGGATGCAGTTGAAACAACCGGGGTATCAGAAGAAACGAGACCTGCGGGTGTTAAAGTCAGTTGCATGAGAGTGGCTGTTTGGGTCACAACAACTTCGCCCGAAACCGCCCCCCCGGCACAGGCGGAAAGCTGGAACAGCCCTACGATCAACACCACAAACACACTCGAAGACAACTTCATAATGGTATCGGATTGCTTAAAATCTCCAACAAAAGTCTGACCGCATGTTGAACATCCCGGATATCCACCATTTCCGAAGGTGAGTGAACATAGCGGCAAGGGATGGAGACACAGCCAGCCGGAACACCAGCACGTGTCAACTGAATCACGCTGGCGTCCGTTGTGCCGCCTTCCAGCACTTCAAGCTGGTAGGGAATACCGGCTTTTTCAGCCGTTTCAACCATATGGCGTATCAAACGTGGATCAGAGAGCATCCTGCCATCTCGCACTTTAATCGCCGGACCCTTTCCCAGCGCTACTTCCATCTTCATCCCGCGCGGTGTGTCACCAGTCATGGTGATATCTACCGCGATCCCCACATCGGGATCAACGCCATAAGCCGCAGCAGTTGCTCCCCGCAGTCCTACCTCTTCCTGAACGCTGAAGACAAAGTACACCTCGTGCGGAGTGTCGCTGAGCCGGCGGAGGGTTTCAATCTGCGCCGCAACGCTGATGCGGTCATCCATCGCCTTTGCCACCAGCCGGTTTCCCAGATCGAGCATTGGACGATCAAACGCCGCCACATCACCTACTTTGACCGGACAATCCGCACGACTGGAAGCGCCTACATCAATAAATAATTGCTCAATCATATAAGCTTTGTCTACACTTTCAGTACGTTCAGTGCCGATCACACCCTGTACGCCATTCATAAAACGCACCCTGCCGCCCGGACAGTTGCGCGGGAAGACGCCGCCAACCATTGTAAAGCGGATAAAGCCGTTTTCATCTATGTGAGTGGCAATAATACCGATCTCGTCCATGTGTGCCGAGAGCATGACGCGCAAACCATTCTCTTTCCGAACGCCTTTACGGACAATCAGATTGCCCAGCGCGTCCACACGCAACTCATCCGCAAAAGGTGCAACCTCATCCTTCACCACGTCGCGCACGATATGTTCGTAACCAGATGGACCAACGCTTTCGACCAGTTTTCTAATCAACTCTTTCATTAAAGTTTCTCCTATGGCATCCTTCGTTCAGTTTCAAGGATGGATGGGGTGATGTCTTGAAGTGCATGATAAAGCAAAGCCAGCGTATGCCGCCAATCCGAAATGCGGCACAACCCGGCAGGCGTATGGGCATAACGTCCGGGAATTGAAACCGAGACGCTGGGCACCCCGGCGCGCGAGCGGTGGATCGCGCCGGCATCCGTGCCGCCTCCGCCGGGCTGGCGGATTTGATAAGGAATGCGGTATTGTTCGGCAGTCGCAACCAGAAAACTTATCAGACGCGGGTCGGAAATTGTGCCGGCATCGGCAACGTAAATCGCCGGTCCAAATCCTAGCCGGGTGTTATAGCGTGTATTTTCCTGCCCGTCCCAGTCAGGAAGGTCGTAAGCAGGTGTTGAATCCAGCGCGATCGCTAGATCGGGTTGAAGCGCATATGCCGCAACGCTTGCCCCGCGCGCACCAATTTCCTCCTGCACGGTGAACGCCGCCTGCAATTCAATATGCATCGGGGCGTGTTTGACCAGTTCAATCAGCGTCGCCACACCCAGCCGGTTATCCAGCGCCTTGCCAATCAGGCTGGGACCCACACGGCGAAAGGTTGTGGCAAACGTGGCACGGTCGCCAACACGAGCATGATCCGAGCCTCCAGGCCCCATATCAATCCGCAGGTTTTCTAACGAAATGGGGCTTTTTAATTCCTCCGGACTGATCAGATGAATGGCTTTAGCTCCAATAACGCCGTGGTGGTGTTTTGTTCCCACCCAAACTGCCTTGCCAGCCAGATGGCTTTTGGAAACCCCGCCTACCACTTCAAAGCGAAACAGACCGCCCTCTTCTTTATCTACTATCATAAAGCCCACTTCGTCCATGTGAGCAGCGATCATCACCTTAAGAAACGATTCAGTCCGCGCTTTGCGAATCACCAGCAAATTACCCAGCGCATCGTGTTTCATCTCATCTGCAACCGATTTGAGTTCATCTTGGACGATTCGGCGCACTTCGCCCTCATCACCAGAAACAGCACAGGCATTTGAGAGTTTTTCCAGCAGAGCAACCTGGCGGGCACCAATCAAAGGGAGACGAGTAACGGATTGCTGCTTGGGTTTCATGATGGCTCCTCCCAGGTGACCTTCTGGATAAAATCAGGTTTCAAGCGGGCAATAAACTCAGCCAGCAAATGACCGGTGCGGTAAATATCCTTTAGCGAAACCAGCTCCACCGGTGTATGCATGTAGCGCAAAGGAATGCTCAACACCATACAGGGAATACCCTCCGCAGTGATCTGAATCGCATAGGCATCTGTGCCGGAATGACGAGGCATGGGTTCAATCTGAAATGGCACCTCCAGCCGCTCTGCCAGCTCCTTAACCGCTTTGTGCAGACCAGGGTGAATATTTGGTCCCCATCCCAACACTACCCCTTTACCCAATCCATAAGTGCGATAATCGTTACCTCCAGGTCCCTTCGCATGGGTCACATCCACCACCAACGCCATGTTCGGGCGAATATCAAACGGCGAAGTGTAAGCCCCCAGAAAGGTTTCTTCTTCTTGTGCAGTGGCAACTGCCCAAACATCCCAACCGCACACCATGTGCTGCAATTCATCCAAACAAACAGTAAGCGCTGCAACTGAAGCGCGGTTATCCAGACTATGCCCAACCAGAGCCTCGCCGGGCAACTCAAAGGGCTGCTGAGCAAACGAAACCGGGTCGCCAACGCGAA
This sequence comes from Anaerolineaceae bacterium, assembly GCA_034434695.1. Taxonomy (GTDB): domain Bacteria; phylum Chloroflexota; class Anaerolineae; order Anaerolineales; family Anaerolineaceae; genus DYEC01. The sequence continues at coordinate 586 of DAOTYY010000075.1, read as the reverse complement.
TCAATTTGCCGACCTCATCAGGTGTCAGACCAACATCCACGAGGAGAAATTCACGACGGACAGGTTTACCGCGTTGCTCCAATGGCAATAAAAAGTCCGGCGGCTGAACAACCACACCGGGCAGATCGCGCTGTCCATGAACAGTAACCAACTGACCAGGCAGGATTCGGTTATCCACACCGCCTACCTCAGTAATGCGCAGAAAACCCTCCACAATCCCGCTGACCATCAAACCGACAGCATCCATGTGCGCCGCCAGCAAAAGCCGCGGGCGGGGTTCAGGAGCAACACCGCGTTTCAAGCCATGCAAGCTGCCCACCCGGCTGACCATAAGCTCATCCACAAGCGGCTGCCAGGTTTCTGCAATCGCCTCGCGAACCGGTGTCTCGTAAGCTGAAAGTCCCGGCAGGCCGAGTAATTTTTTCAAAAAAGGCGTCAATTCAATCATCTATTACTAACCTTGCACTTTAAGAACTTCATAGAGCCAATTGGCTGCAAATCAACTCGATAGACTGACCTTCGATGAAGCGTGCTTCCAGCCAAACGAGAAGATTTCTGCGGTGTTCTTGCTGGAGCCGACGCCGAA
>DAOTYY010000074.1:0-1961 GCA_034434695.1 Anaerolineaceae bacterium | reverse complement strand
TTCGGCGTCGGCTCCAGCAAGAACACCGCAGAAATCTTCTCGTTTGGCTGGAAGCACGCTTCATCGAAGGTCAGTCTATCGAGTTGATTTGCAGCCAATTGGCTCTATGAAGTTCTTAAAGTGCAAGGTTAGTAATATGACCTAAGCTGTCGAATTTATTCGACCGAGGAAGGAATGCGCGGTTTTCCAACTGTCGCGATGTTAAGAGAAAAAATTCGTAATATTCAAGATGGACACGTGATGAATGATGACAGAAATGGGTGAAGATTTTTGGTGGCGGGAAGGTGTTATCTATCAGATTTATCCACGATCGTTTATGGATAGTAATGATGATGGTATAGGTGATCTGATTGGCATCTTGTCAAGATTGGATTATCTGGCTGATCTGGGCGTAGATGCGATTTGGTTATCGCCCATCTGCCCATCTCCAGACTTAGATTTTGGTTACGATGTCAGTGATTATATGGCGGTTGATCCAAAATTCGGCACTTTGCAGGATTTTGACCGTCTGGTAGAAGAAGCTCATCGAAGGGGTATCAGGGTCATACTAGACCTGGTACTGAATCATACATCTGATCAACACCCATGGTTTAGGGCAGCTCGCAGCTCGAGAGAAGACCCACATCATAACTGGTATCTCTGGAAAGGTGCCCTTCCTAATCATCGCCCGCCGAATAATTGGCAATCCGTTTTTGGCGGAAGTGCATGGGAATATGTTCCCGAGCTCAATCAGTATTATCATGTCCTTGTCTGGGGCGCGGAGGAGGCGTATCCTTGGCGTGATACCGTCCCCGGGAACGCCTCTTCGGGGCGAGAGCGTCAGGGCTGGCCGACAACCGCTATGGGATGCCCTTCGAAGGACAAGCCCGAGGTTTACTATCACATGTTTTATAAAGAACAGCCAGACGTAAACTGGCGCAACCCACAAGTCAGACAGGCTATGTTGGATGTAATTCGCTTCTGGCTGGAACGAGGGGTGGATGGTTTTCGTCTGGATGTATTCAATATGTACTTCAAACATGCCGATTTTCCTGATAATCCACCAGCACTGGGCTTGCGGGGGTTTGACCGTCAGAAGCACGTGTACGATGCTGACCAACCGGAATTAATACCATTACTGGCTGATATACGTCAGTTGGTTGATCAGTATCCCCAACGGTATCTTGTTGGTGAAACGTTTCTAAGCGCAGCAGAACGCGCGGCGAAGTACTGCTCTCCAGAGTTATTACACGCTGCATTCAACTTTGAGTTCTTACACTGTCCATGGCGACCTGCACGCTTTCTAGGTGCAATTCAACGCTGGGAGACAGCCCTGCAACAGGTAGAGGGTTGGCCAAATTATGTTCTTATAATCACGATGTGCCGCGCTCTGCCTCACGCTATACTCATGATGAGGGTGATGAACGATTGAAAGTGCTGGCGATGTTGCTGTTGACGCTGCGTGGTACACCGTTTATTTATTACGGCGAGGAAATTGGAATGCGCGACATTGCTGTAAGACGTTCTGAGATCAAAGACCCGGTGGGAAAGCGTTTCTGGCCATTTTTCAAAGGGCGGGATGGCTGTCGTTCTCCAATGCAATGGGATGGTTCTCTTTATGCGGGTTTCAGCAACAATTTGCCTTGGTTACCAGTTCATCCCAATCATACCTGGCGCAATGTGGAGTCTCAGCGAGCTGATATGAATTCTTTGTTTAACTTTTATCGCCGTTTGATTCAATTGCGCCGCGAATTTCCTGCCTTGCGTAAAGGGCTCTTTCAGCTCCTTACTTTTGATCCCGTCAGTTTGCTGGCATATCTGCGAGTACTTCCAGGACAGACTCTGTTGATAGCCTGATTGACTGACAAATCTTAATAAGAGAAGGCTATCGGCATTCTTCCTTCTATGGCAAACTTATGTTCCCACACATAACCAGCCGTAGGAAGGAAGAAATGAACAATAGCCTCACACTGTATCGTATC